>JAVCCK010000031.1 GCA_030765525.1 Candidatus Lernaella stagnicola | reverse complement strand
GTCATCGTCATTGTCGTCACCGGCGCAGGAGACGAGGAGAAAAGAGAAAAGAATCAACACAATTATTTGCGCAATTAGTATTCTTGCTTTCATAAGTCCCCGCCTATCCTCAATCCGGTTGACACAACATAAGGAAGGGTATTCTTTTAACTATATCATATCAAAATATAATCTGATTTGCCAAAGGGCAATTCGACGGCGGATGATTCGGATGGCCTTTTCGTCGAAAACTCTGTCCGCACTCCGGCCTACGGCCGCCCCGCTCCTTGTGGGTGAAAACCGGGACACGTAACAAGTACATGTCCCCGTTTTTCCCCAGCCGCACAGCCTCGCCGCCGATAGCGGCGAGACTATGCCACCGGGCATTCCTACGGTTTTGTGTGAAGCTCGCCAAGGCGGCGAAGACGCCGGTCGCTGCAACAACATCGTCGATAGATGCACGCGGTCCTAGCACCGGGCCTTGCCCGGTCGCGACTGAAGTCGCTCCTACGGTTTGGTGTGATGTCATTTCGCGGCCGGGGTTGAGGGCGTTTGCTTGAGAAATCAAGACATGGGTAACACTTAATTATCAGGACATTGGTTACACATCGTCGGCCTCGGGTTGCGTTGCAGCGGCCGGAGGCCGCAGCGGCGATTTTTCGCTTCGCTTCAGTTCGCCCAGCAGGAGGTCACAAAACCAGACGCGGACGGTATGCACATCGACCGGTTCGAGGCCGACTTCCCATCACGCACCATGCGCGACAGTGGCTTAGGTGGGCGAGAACTTCCCGTTTCACGGTGGTGGGACCGCGCCGCACAACATAAATCGGCCCGCCCCGCGTTTCCAACTTCGCGCCGATGAGATACCCTGGGCTAAACTGCGCAAGGACCCTTCATTGACCGACAAAACCGCCCGAGTCTTGCTGCCGGCGCTGCTGGCGCTGGTGGTGCTGATCAACGCGTGGACCTTCACCTCGCTCCACACGCCGCGCACCTACGGCCACGACGCGCTCACCCGCGGCGTCAACGCGCTGGCGACGCTGCATATCGAGGGCCCGTCGGGGCTGGTGCACTTTTTTCGGGCCCAAGGGTTGGTCGTCGATTTCCAGTGGACGCATCTGGTCGGCGCGGCGCTGCTGGCCGGCAGCGGCAATTCCTGGCGGGCAATGGTGATGGCCCCGACGCTCTTTCTACTGCTGCTGCTCACGGCGCTTTTTTTCATCGGCGCCAAGCTGCATTCCAAGGCGGCGGGATTGGCCGTCCTCGCGGCCGCGTTGGTTTGTCCCGGCATCGTTGGATGGAGCCGCTACTACGCCTCGCTGACAGCCAACATGGCGCTGGTCGCGCTGGCCGTGTGCCTGCTGCTTTACAGCGAGCACGGCCGGCGGTGGGTTTGGGCGGCGGCGGCCGGTGCGGTCACGGCGCTGGCGGTCAAAAGCGGCGAAGCGGTCGGCGAGGCGTTTCTCAACGGCTTGACCATCTTGCCGGTGGCCGCGTTATTGCTGGCCCCCGCGCTGCGCTCGGGCCGGCGGCGAGGCCTTGTTGGCGCGGCCTGTTTTGTCGCGGCCTTGGCGTTGCTTTTGGATTGGCCGTGGTTGACCCACATGACGCCCTACCTGTGGCGCGAAGCCGGCGGCGGCCTTGCCAACGCCTTGCCCACGCAAACTGTCGCGGCGCCCTGGGCCGCTTACGCCATCGCCTTTTTCACACACAACGTGTTTTTCGAGATCGCCGTAATCGCCTTGGCCGGGACGATCTGGTTTACGCGACGCCCGGACGTGTCACGCTACGCGATCGTCGCCTGGTGGCTCGTGCCGCTGGTCGCGCTGTCGTTCCTGGACAAAAAGAACTTCCTCTACCTCGCCACGCTCACCCCGGCGCTGCCGATCCTCGCCGGGGTCGCGCTCGTCGAAGGGCTCGAACACCTGGCCGCCCCGCGCCGCCGACGCCTGGCGCTGGTCGCGTGGATCGCCGCCTGTAGTGCGCTGTTTATCCTCAACGCCCTCTGGCCGAGCTGGGGCCACCAGCGCATTGAGCGCGGCCGGACGCGTTACGCCGGGGCGTTTCAGTTGGATGTCCCGAACCTCGTGCCCGAGCCCCCCCCGGCGGCCGACGATCAAACCGAAGCGCTGGTCGAGGCGGCGTTGGCCTGCAATCCGCAAAGTGTCCTGCTGTTGGGCGATACCGCCCGCCCGGTAGACCGAATGCTCGGCGCGCCTGAACAGGTCGTGCGCTTCCTGTTCTTTTTGCCGTTGGACGGCCCGCCGCTGATCGATCTGTTTTTTGCCGTGGGTCACGCGCATGATCCAAACGGTGTGGAAGCCGCCCTGGCTGCGGCATGGGAGCCGGCACCCGACGCGTTTGTGCTGCTCGATGATTTTGCCGATGCCCACGAGGACGTGTTTCGCGCCAAGGTCTCGCGCGGCCTGCTGGACGCCATCCAAGGGACACTGCCGCGCTTGCCGGTGACCCTGCCGCGCCAGGCGATCGATCCGGTCGCGGCGCAAATCACCGACCGCCTGCCACCCGGCTCGTTCGATCCGGCCGTGGGCCGACGCTTCCGGTTGCCGTTTCCATCCGAACCCGGCGTGCCCTTCACGACCGCGCGCCTCGTGTGCGCCGATGTCGGCGCGGAGGTAACGCCGTGAATGTGCCCCGCCGCCGCCAACTGCTCTACGCCGTGATCGTGGCCGTCGTGTTTTTCGCCGCCGCTGAGGGTGTCGCCCGTCTTGCGCTGCGCACCGCAACCGAACCGGCGCTGCGCCCCGATCTGTATTTCTTCAGCGCCCATAGCGGTTTCGTCGCCGACGACCACCTTTTCTGGCGCATGCCGCCCAGGGCTGTGGTCGACGTCAAGGGCCGCGAGGTCCACAGCAACGCCTTTGGCTTGCGGGACCACGACTTCCCGCTGGAAAAGCCGCGTGGGGAAATCCGCATTTTGTCGATCGGCGAATCGGGCACCTTCGGCGAGGGCGTCGAACGGGACGAAACCTACACACAGCGGCTCGAGGCCAAGCTGCGCGCGGCGTATCCCAAGCAGCCGTTCGAGGCGATCAACGCGGGCTTGCCCAGTTACACGAGCTTTCAGGGGATGACCTACCTGCGTCGCGAGGGGCTGCGCTTTTCGCCCGATCTGGTGCTCGTCTATTTCTCGGGAAACGACTTCCTACCCAGCTACTTCGTCGACGACACCGCCCAGGCCGCCGGTCAGCCGACGCGTTACGGACGCGGCTTTTCCGATCGCGAGGTCTACCAGCGGCGGTTTTTGATCCCCGGTTGGACAACGCTGCGCCGCAGTGGCCTGGTGCGCATTTTGGCGCCGCCGTTGCTGGGCGCTGAACGCCGCCTGCGGCAGACCGGCCGGGTGGACCCGCACACCAAATTGCCGGTGCGGGTGCCCGACGCCGACCGCCGATTCACGCTGACCCAGATCGTCCGCCTCTCGCGCGGCGCCGGGGCCAAGGTGCTGCTGCTGCTTCCGCCCTACGGCAACTGGCTCGAACGCGACCCGATCCTGCTCGAGATCGGCCGCACGCTCGACGTACCGGTGCTCGACCTCAAGCAGGTGCGACTCGATTACGACGACGCGCATTTCGGCGAGGATGAAATGAGCACCTTTTTCCTCGATCCGATGCACCCTTCGGTGCTGGGCCACAAGGTTTGCGCCGAGGCGATTTTCGCGTTCATAGTGGAGCGGCACCTGCTGCCGTTGGAGGCCGCGCGATGAGCGAGTATTTTGGGTGGCGTCGATTCCTCAGTGAATTCGTTTACTTCGTGCGCCGCCGCAAACTCGTTTGGATGACGCCGATTCTCGTGGTGTTGCTACTGCTGGCGGGCTTGATCTTCTTCGCCGAAAGCGCCGTGCTCTCGCCCTTTCTCTACGCGCTATTCTAGGCGCAACTCGCAGGCCATCCCCAACGCCGCCAGACCGGGGACGATCGCGTCCACGCGACCCGACGCCAACGCGTCCGGCGATGTCGGCCGCAGCACGACCGCTTGGCCCAGGGATGGTTCGAGCATCGCGGCCCACCAGGTGGATCCGACCGGGTCGCCGTCTCGCTGACCGAGGCGCGGGGAAAGGCGGATTTGTCCGGCGTCGATGTCGGGCTGGGTCCGCAAATACCGATGCAAAGCAAGCACTTGCAGCACTTCCATGCCCGGCACGGTGCGGCCGATCAATTCGAGCGGACGCCGGGGCACGTGGGTGTCACGCTTGATGCGGTGCAAAATCGCCAACGTTTCCTCACCGGTCGACGGCGGGCTTTTCGCGTTCGTTTGGGCGTCGATGATCACAACGCCCGACTTGCCGCCCACCGAGTGGCCCACGACGAAGAGTTGATTCGGTTTTTCGGCGTAAATTGCCAGGTCGACGGCCCGCGTCAGGTGGTAAAGGCGCATGCCCGTCAGCGTGAAACCACCCAGCGCCAGGCGGTCGGCGGCGACGGCTTCATCGACGCCGTGGGCCGGGTCGCAAGCGGGTAGATCGGGGGCGAACACGACAAACCCCCCGTCCAGCAAGGCCTTTGCGATGCGGGACTCTAACGCCGTCGCGCCGTTTTCACCGTGGCCGAGGGCAAAAACCACCACATCGCCGTTGGGGCGGACTGGGCGACCGACAGCCACCGCCGTCCCGCGCAGGACGGTGTCGCGCATCACGTAGCCCGAGTCGGTGTCCACGATGAAAAGCGGCGTTTTCGCGCGGGCTTGCCACCGCTCGGCAAGGCCGAGCAAGGCGAGCATCCGTCTGCGCACGGCGCTGGGCTCGGTGGGGGCCGAAGCCAAAAAACGCTGGTATTCCGAGTCGATAAACGCAAGGTAATCCGGCGCGCGCGTCATCGACGACGGGCGCAGCCACCGGCGCGGTCGGCACGGTCGGCACGGTCGGCGGCGGTGCCGGGGGAGCCTCCGGCGAACGGCAAGCCGCCGCGAAAACCAGCGTCAAAACGCCTATCAATAACCACCGAAGTCGCATGAGCGCATCTTAGCCAAGAAAACGACGCAGTGCCAGATGCCCCAAGTGCCCGGAAAAACGCTCCAAAAGGCCGCGCGGTCATTTTTGTTATTATTCTAAGAATTGAGATACTCTGTGCCCGTGACCTGACCCCAGTTACGGTACCACTGATTCTGTTGGTCCGACGCCCCGTTGCCGGGCGCGGGGGCCCGCCCCTACGTGATGCGTGAGCCCTTACGTAATGCTCGGGCTCGCCAAGGCGGCGAAGACGCCGGTCGCCGTGACGGCATAGTCGTCGGATGCACGCGGTTTCGGGTCCAGGCTCAGCCTGGCGGGTGGTTTGTTGAATTGGGTTGGTAATCGTGCTAATTCATCGGCAACTCCTGGTGAAGAAAGGAAACGCGCGTGGCCGTTGAGATTACGATCCTTGTGCCGTTGTTTGACGAGCAAGAAAACCTTCGCCCGTTGCACGAACGCCTGAGTGCGGTACTGGCCGACGTGGGCCGCCCGTACGAGATTTTGTTTATCGATGACGGTTCCCGCGACGATTCTTTTTCGGTTCTCGAACAGTTGCACGGCGAGGATCGCGAGCACGTGCGGGTCGTTCGTTTCCGCGGCAATTTCGGCAAGAGCGCGGCGCTGTCGGCCGGGTTCACCGAGGCGCGGGGGCAAATCGTTTTTACGATGGACGCGGATCTGCAGGACGACCCGGAGGAGATCCCCGCGTTTCTCGCCAAGCTCGACGAAGGTTACGACCTCGTTTCGGGGTGGAAGAAAGTGCGGCACGATCCGCTGGGTAAAACCTTGCCGAGCAAGGTGTTCAATTGGTTCACGCGGGTGGCCACCGGGGTGCCGCTGCATGATTTCAACTGCGGCTTTAAATGCTACCGGCGCGAGGTGATCGAGGCGATCGACGTATACGGCGAGATGCACCGCTTCCTGCCGGCGCTGGCGGCGGAGTATCGCTTCCGCGTGGGCGAGATACCGGTCAAACATCACGCGCGGCACGCGGGCAAAAGCAAGTACGGCATCGAGCGTTTCACCCGCGGCGCGGCCGATTTGTTGACGGTGCTTTTCCTGACGCGCTATTTCAGGCGACCGGCGCATTTGTTCGGCGCGGCGGGTTTCACTTTCTCGGGAATCGGCGCGGCGATTCTGCTCTATCTCACCGCGCTGTGGTTCATGGGTATGCGCCCCATCGGCAACCGCCCGTTGCTGATGTTCGGCGTGCTGTTTGTCATCATGGGGATTCAGTTCATTTCCTTGGGTCTGCTCGGTGAGATGTTCACGCGTATCAGCGCCGGATCGCGTCCCGGGTATTCGATACGCCAGCGACTCGAATGAAAAAACCGTATCTGAAAACCGCCTTCAAGGCCGTCGTCGTCGCGGCCATTCTCGTGTTTCTGACACTGGCGATTTACCGCAACGCGAACAAGTTGCGCGACGTAGAGTTCGCGTTTCACGTCCTGCCCTTTTTGCTTTCGACGCTGCTGGTGCTCGCGCAGTTTTTTCAGCAATCCGCCTGTTGGTCGGTGATCCTAAGCGGCGTGGCGGGGCCGGTGCCCTTTTGGGAAGCGCAAGCGGTTTGGTACACGAGCCAGGTCGCCAAATACGTGCCCGGTCGTGTGATGCTGCCGCTGATGCGTTACACCTTACTCAAGCGGCGGGGAGTCACACTCACCCGCACGATGATGGCCATCTATCTTGAACTGGCGCTGATGACCGGCGCGGCGGTGCTCGTGGCGCTGCTGTCGTCGATCGGTTTCCCCGCGAGCGTGTGGGACATGCTGGCGGATAAAATTCACTGGTTCGGCGACGGCCGTTCGTTGCGCTGGGTCGTGCTGGCGCTAGTGCCGGCGACCTTCGTGGGTATGCACCCGCGGCTGTTGCAGTGGGTCGTCAACCGCGGCCTGCGCATGGTGAAGCGGGAGCCCGTACACTTTGAGATCACCTACGGCCGGATGCTGCTGCTGGGCATGGGGTACGTGGTGGGATGGGGCCTGTACGCACTGTCGGCTTGGCTGCTGATGGTGTCCCTCGGCATCGATGACAACGCCCTGGCATTCAAAATCGTGGCCGCGTTCACCGTTTCCTGGGCGGTCGGCTTCCTATCGTTCATCACGCCCGGGGGTATCGGCATTCGGGAAGGCGTGCTGACCGCGTTGCTGACCCTGTGGGGCGTGCCGCTGGCCGTCGCGGGCGCCGCCGCCGTGTTGGGGCGTCTGCAGTGGACCGGCAACGAACTCGTCGGCGCGATGTTGACGGTACGCCATCGACCGCCGGTCCCGCCGGATGATGACACCGGGGAAGGCAGCGGAACATGACCTGGCTGCAACGCCTGCGCAGTGATCCGGATTTCGCGCGGCGCGCCTTGCTCGTTGTTTTGGCGATTGGTTTCATCGTGCGGTTGTGGAACCTGACCGCCCCCATCGCCGACCGGCACTCGTGGAACCAAGTCAGCGCGGCTACGGTGATTCGACACTTCGTCGAAGAAGGCATCGACCCGCTGCATCCGCAATGGGACGTGCTGGAGGGCGCCGATACCGGCCCGCGCGTCGAAGCCGAGGAAGCGCCGCTGTACCACGTCGCCGCGGCCCTGCTCGCCCGCTTTTTCGGCCCCTACGAAGCGCTCGCGCGGCTGCTTTCCATCGCGGCGTCGCTGCTCGGCGCGTGGTGGCTGTATCGCCTCGTGCGTCGCAACGCGGATGAGGCCGCCGGCGTGTTTGCGGCGTTCTTCTTTTTGATATCGCCATTCGGTTGGTTTTACGGCCGGGCCATCATGTCCGACATGTGGATGGTGGCGATGCTCGTGGCGGCGGTCGAACGTTACGACGCCTGGCTGCGCACCGGATCGACGCGCACCCTTCTTACTGCGGCGCTCGCCGTGATGCTCGCCGGATTGTTCAAGCCCTTCGCGTTGCACGTCGGCTTGGCCTTGCTGGTTTTGCAGATCGCCCGCGGCGGTTGGAAATCGTTGATCGACTGGCGGCTGACCGTTTTTGCCGTCGTCGCGGTCGGTCCGCCGCTGCTTTGGGTCTGGCACGCGGCCGGTGTGGGCACGTTGGGCAACGTCACCGAAGGCGGCAATCCGTTGACCGCCGAACATCTTTGGGGGCCGATCTCGCTGCTATGGAGCGGCGCGTTCTGGTTCAAATTGCAGGCTCGGGTTTTCGATCAGATGGCCACTCCCGTCGTGGCATTACTGGCGGGTATTGCGCTGGTGTGGCCCGCCTCGCGGCGTCGATGCGGGGTGGCAGCGGCTTGGTTGTTGGCCGCATTCGCATACCTACTGCTGGTGCGCGACGGCAACCGGATGCACGATTACTACCAGCTTCCCTTCTTACCGGTGTTTGCGGCGTTGGCGGGCATCGGCCTGGGCGAGTTGGCCGGTCGTCTGGACCGCCGTTTCGTCGCGCTGATCCTCATCGCGTTCGCAGCGTGGTCGACTCTGTACGTACGCAGCGCGTTTCGTCTCGACCTATCCAGCCACCGGGCCGGGCAGCTCGTGCGCGAAGTCAGCCGACATGACGATTTGATCCTCGTGATCGACCCCGGCGTGACGCGCAAGAACCAGGCGATCTACGCGGCGCATCGGCGGGGGTGGCACGACCGCTCGCTGAAGCCGGACACGTTACGCACGTACATCGATCGCGGCGCGCGTTGGTTGGTGCTGTGTGTGGAGGACGAACAACAGGCCGCGCATCCGGAATGGGGCGGGTTGCTGCAGGCGCTGCCGCGCGTCGCCCACGACCGGGGTCCCTACGGCAAGCGCGGGCGGATGCACACGATTGAAGTGTATGCACTGGCCGGCGTATCGCGGCTTTAGCTGCTCGGCAACTGGTCGAAGCAGAAAGTGATCGCGTCGTACAGTTCGATCAATTCCGCGAAGGCGTCGCAATCGATGCCCGCCAGGCATAGGAAGAAATCCTGCACGTTCGCGCTGCCGCTTTCCTCCACGTCTTGACACATTTGCAGCGTCGATAAGTAGATGCCGTTGTCGGGAAAGCAACCTGTTTCGCCGAAAAACTCATCCGCATAGTCCGCGCAATCACCGGTGGAGGCGTTGTCGTCGTCATCGTCCCCGGAGGCGTCGTCGTCGCCGAAATCGAAATCGTCATCGTCGTCGTCATCGTCGCTACTACAGGCGAACACGCCCACCAGAGCCACCAGCAACCACGCGCCGAGAACCGCCCAATACCAAATAGTCGAACGTTTCATTGTGCTTTCGCCACCATTTTAGGGTGATAGGATATCACGATCAGACTGGCCACGAACAGAGAGGAATCACGCAACAAGTAGAACCAACTAATCGTGTCCGTGCCGCCTTCCGGCCGGAAACAACCACAGGAAATATCGAAGCCATGCGCCAACGCCCAGGATAGCGCCGTAAAAAATGAGAAGTACATCAGCGCGGATAGCAAAGCTGCGGCTTCGGTCAGCCGATGGAAGGGTCGACGCCCGCCGGGTCCCATCACCAAGAACAGGCCAACGAATAATTCCGTCCACGGCAGGAACAATGCCCACAGATTAACGAACTGACGGGGCAGGAAACGGTAGTTGTCCACGGCGAGCGAAAAAGCGTCCGGGTCCATAATCTTCGGTACTGCCGCCACCAAAAACAGACCGCCGATCAGCCATCGCAAGGGAAAGATAAGCCAGGGGTTTATGAGTATGGTTTGGAGTTTCTTCATCTATTCCATCTTGTAGAGCTGCAATTCTTGCCGTTGTCCGTTCACCGGGTATCCCGCCGCCGACCATTCCGGCCAGCCCCCGTGAAACACGAATACCTTTTCGTACCCGACGTTCATCAGGTGGTCGGCCACGAGGTACGAGCTGTTGCACCCCTCCCCGCTGCAATAGACGGCGACTTCATCGGCTAGCGCGATGCCGGCCATCACGAGTTCCCAATCTTCCTCGACGTGAGAGTAAAAAAGCAGCCGCGCGTTCCGGATGTGACCGGCGCGGTACTCTTGAGGGGAACGCGAATCGATGAACGGCACGCCCCGGTCGTACAGCTCCTTGGCGCGAGCGAGCGAGATAATCGGCCCGTTGGCATCCGAAGCGACGATTTCCGGCCGAATCAACGGAATACCATCGGAGCGCGCGGCATTGGTTGCCAGCGCGAACACGCAAGCGACTGCGACAATAATTGCGGCGGTGATGATGGTGTGCTTCCAGTTTGACAATGTCTACCTCATGCCGTTATCCGGTACGCCCGAATCTCAAAAAAGTATAGTGATTGAGAGGCTGTTGGCAAGGAACACTTCGCCCAATCCAACCACTAGCTGCTTGACACGCCCGATCCATATGCTTAGAGGTATGGATAAGTTTAATCAGGCATCTGCCACCAGGCACGAGGAAGACAACATGAAAGAAAAAGTGGAAGCCACCATCGAGAAAATCCGCCCCTTCCTGCAGCGGGATGGCGGCGATATCGAACTTATTGATTTCGATGAAAACACCAAATCCGCCAAAGTGCGGCTGCAGGGAGCCTGCAAGGGCTGCCCCGGTGCCCAGATGACGCTGAAACTCGGCGTCGAGCGAACCCTGCGTGAGGAAGTTGATCCCAACATCACCGTTGTGACCGCCTAGTTGTAAGCTTCCGGTCTCACACGTGAAGACTATCATGCCATACCGTCCACGAAGGAGTTAATCGATGGCTCATAAGATCTCGAGCGAATGCATCTCGTGTGGTTCCTGCGCGCCGGAATGCCCGGTCGACGCCATCAAAGAAGGCGAGCCCTACGTGATCGATCCGAAAACGTGCATCGATTGCGGAGCGTGCGTCGAAGTGTGCCCGGTTGACGCCATTTCGGCGGAGTAACCGGAACGCCTCGCTGCGGCTCATCAACGACCGAACGATCCCGCGCGGACCGTTCGGTCGTTCGTTTTAACTAACGCTCACTTGGGCCCCTGGAACTCCCCACCGACAGCGATCTCGCCGTAGTATTTGATCTGTCCTTCGGCGTGTTCGCCCACTCCATTGTTCCAGTACTGCCACATATACACCCGGTGGCCGTCTTCGCTGGTCGTGGTAAACCAGTTTTTGCCCGACACGATATTCGCCTGCGCTTCGGGCGTGGCGACGAACCAGTCGACGACGGTAACCAGCACGTTGAGACCGAGCAAGATCGCCACGAGAATCAACAGGACTTGTGATTTACGGTTACGCATGGGTTCTCTCCCTGGTTGGCTGTGTGTCGCTACCGGATACCGCGCCGCACGCTCGATGTCCAGGGCGCTTGCGGCACGGCGGGCGATGGCTTAAGTTGACCGCGTTTTCTGCGGAGGTAACGATGCGTTTTGCAGTAAGCCTTTCGGTTGCCATAATTCTGCTGGTCGCGGTGGCTTGCGACGTGAATTTCAACGGCTACACCTACGACCACCCGAAGGAAGATTGGGACGCGTACGATTACGTGTTCGCCGACGACTCTCCGGATGAAGAGGGCGACGACATGTACGTCAGGCTCAACATCGAGGCCGAAGGCGTCTACAGCGGCGAAACGCGCGGCGTTTTCTACTCGACTTTCGAAGGTGCGGTGATCGGTGACACCCTGGTTTTCGACGGAACGTTCACCGACCAGCGCTGCCCGGAAATGGGTCACATGCGTTTTTCCGGGACCATGGAAGATGACGTCCTGAAGGGCGTGTGGACCGTGCGCGCGTGCCAGTGGTACGACTTCTATTACGAAGGCGAATTGGTCGGCGGCCGCCAGGCACAATGACCCCGCGACTGAAATCATTCCCACCGTTAAATGGGTTCGGGCAAAGGCGCGTCGCCGGTTAAAACTCGATGCGCCCTTCGGGCCGGTAACCGAGTTCTCGTTGCGCTTTGGAGATGTCGAGCAACGCGGTGTACTTCTGCCGATCCTTGTCGACTGAGTAGTAGTACCGGGTGAGTCCCAGCTTGCGTTGCATCCAATTAAAAGAAGACATGAGCGGCTCAGGCAGGCTGACCAAACGCCGGCCATTGAGGCGGGTGAACGTCGTAATCGGCGCGGTGTCGCGCCCGGCGATGTTGTAGATACCCTGCAGGTTTTTCTCCAGCGCCAAGGTAATGGCCTGAATAACATCCTTCATGTGCAGCAGGTTAACCATGGGGTTGAAGCCCAAAGTTTTAATCACGGGCCGTGAATCGAAGTAGGCGTTGAACTGCCCGTTGATGTTACGGCCGATGATGTTGCTCATGCGCAAAATGACGATTTTTACACGCCGGTTATCCATAAAGCTGCGGCAGATCATATCGGCGTCGACCCGGTCTTTGATCCACTGATCCACATTCGGGTCGAAATTGAGCGGCGCGTTTTCGTCCAGGTAAATCGGATTGTGCGGCGTCAGCTTGTAGACGACGTCGGAACCCTTGAAGACGAATTTGACGATGCCGGGCGTGTCGATGCACTTCTTGAGCAAGTCGCGTGTGCCCTCGACGTTAAGCCGGTGGATGTCCTCGCCGCGAAGCGGTTGGTTGTGGAACGCCAGGTGTACGACGGTGTTGATCTGGGCGTTGCGAAACGCTCTGGATAAAAACAGATTGCGCAGTTCCCGCGGCTTGAGAATGTTGCAGCGGCGGTAGATGAATTTGTCTTTCGGCAAATCATTGAAGTAGTAGGGCTTGTCGCGTTGGGCGACGCCGAGAACGATCCCTACCCTCTTGTTATTAATCAGGTGCATGACGAGGTTGCGGCCGATACTGGTCGTTACACCGGTAATCAGAATGTTGAGCTTTTTATCGCCCCGGCGACGCGCTCGCTTTTTCGGCTTCGGCTTACTTTCGACCGCTTCCACCGGCGGCGAGACCGCCTTCTTCTTTCGCGGCTTCGCCGGCGTCGAGACGCTACGGCCGAGCAGCGAAGCCTTGGGCGCCGCCGTCCGTTTTTTGGCTTTCTTCTTCCGGCGACCGTTGCCGCTATCTGGGGCGGCCATCGAGTCGCGAAAATCGTCCGCAAGCGACTTGCTGGATTTGGAGAGCAAGCCGTCGATTAACTTCTCTTTGCTTTTTCGGCTTGGTGCCATGGCAAATCCTCCTCGAAGCCGAAGACGCTGGTTCTCTTCTGCAGACCTTTATTAATCATGTCTTGCACTACCAACTGCACCTTGTCGGCCAACATGCGAATGGTTTCGGGGTCATCGATGGTTTCGGGGCCGTACTCCTCGTAGTAGTGAATCGGTTCCCCGTAGTAGATATGGTACTTGGTCGGCAGCGGCAGAAACGCCAGCGGCCCGAGAAGCGGCAACAATGCCGGGATTGGGAAGTACGGGAATCCGAACGCCCGCGCCAAGGGCTTGAGGTTGGTGGCCATGGGCATCTGTTCCTCGGCGCCGATGAGCGCCGTGGGCACGATCGGCGCTCGATGCGCCAGAGACAACTCCACGAAGCCGACCGCGAATTTCATCAGGTTATATCGTTGCGAGAAGGGCTTGCCGAGGCCGCGCGTGCCTTCGGGCCACACGCCGACCAGTTCGCCCGCCTCGAGCAAATCGCGGAAATTGCGGCGGTGTCCGATCACTTGCCCCACGCGGTAAAAGAACACGTTGATGAAAGGCAGGAAACCCGCAAAATTATCGACGATGGCGCGCAAAGGACGCGGTGGATCGGTGTTGACCACCACGTCGGTCGCGGTGATGGCGGCATCGAAAGGCAAGGTGCCCGAATGGTTGCAGACGATCAGCGCCGGGCCCTTGGACGGGATGTTGTGCGTGTCTCCGCTTTCGACGCGGAAGTAGTTTTTATGAAAAAAGCGCAACACGGAATAGGCTAAAATCGCGGATTCCCGTTCCATACCGAATTGGTCGAAGCCGAATCCGAGATCGTGGATTTCGATCCCCAAAATGCGATCAAACTCTTCCGGCGGCAGCAATTTTTGCGCGATCTCGAGCGCACGATCCCTTTTGCGCGGGTCCATTTTCGTTCCTCTTGGATGAATATCCCCGTAAGAAAATATAATAACGGGCGCCTTTGGATAATGTCAATACGTATTTAATGGGATTTCTACCTGTTTTCAATAAGTTGGCTGGCGATCGGCCCTCCCTTCCAGCACCGACGCTCTCCCAAGCCGAGTATCGCTTGCCGTCGAGATGGCCAGCGCCTACATTGACGTCCAACAAAAAGGCGACCTCATGAGATCGTGGCGTGAGAAAATCATCGGCGTAGCCCTACTTATTCTAATTGCCGCCCTCGGCAAATACTTCGTCCTGCGCAATTGGCAAGGCGACCAACCGGCCACTCCGAAACCGGAAAAGACGCCGGTAACACTCAACGTGCCGTGGATCGACATCCCCTTGGAAACCATGGAAGGCGCCGTCGAATTTACGCTCAGCAAACCGCGATTCAAAACCGTGGCGGAACGCACCGCCGCCTTCGCGAACGCGGTCATCGCGCCGGTAATCACCCGGGACGAACTGGTTGCCACGACCAAAAATGCGTTAATCGCCTTGTTCCAACAAATCGACCCGGCGCGCGACCGGTGGTTGGAAGTTCGCGTGTTTCTTGACGGCGAAGCCATCGCCGACGAGTTCGCCGCCGCAATTGGAGTGCTCAATTGCGACATGGAGGGTTTCGGCGACATCCCCGGCGGTTCCCCGTGGGAGGTCAACGTTCGCCTGATCGATCGCCAGGAGCGCACCAAACAGGGCATCAGCGACACCTTGTTGACGCGCATCCTCGGCACGCGCGCGACGGTGGAGCAAGTGCGCACGGAATTGCTTGTGGAGGATCTCAAAGAACCGAACGAAGATCGCTTGCTGCACGAGACGGCGAAACGCCACAAGATGGGTTTGGCCGCGCTGCGTAGGTTACACGCCAAGCATTCGCGCCTCTATATGGCCGACGTCACCGTGCGGTGGGATTTGAAATAGGCGGTGAAGATTCGGCGCGTTTCGAAATCAGTTAACTGGAAAATTTCAGCTACTTGTGCGAAAATCTTAAAGGAGCGTACAAGGTTTTGTCGATAGATAGGTGAGGACTCGGACGTCGTAACAATTCCATGCAGGGGACGGCTCGAAAAAAGCACCCAAAGTGAAGGACCGGGATCGTGTTCAAACGCACGCGGAAAACCAGCGCCAACATGCGCGTCGACCGGCGGGTACCCTCGATGCTGCAAGTGCAGTATTCCGCCGGCGGCGATCTCCGCGACGCTTTTTCCACCAACATCAGCCAGGGAGGCCTGTTCCTGCAAGCCACCGAAAGCCTGCACCCCGGGCTGCGGCTTCACCTGCGCATTCGCACGCCGAGCGGTCTGGTGCGCGTGATCGGCCGCGTCGCCTGGTACAATCCGGGACGTAACGGACACGCCGTCTTGCCCGGCTTCGGCATCCAGTTCCAGCAAATGACCGACGACAGCCACGTCATTCTCGACCGCTTCCTGCAAGACTTCGCCGGTTAGATTCACGGTTCTAAGAGAACGCCCAAACGCTATATTCCCGACGCGGCAATATTTTTTTGATTTCGTTTTTTGTCCTTGCGCGCGGCGAAACGTCGGCGTATATATGGATTAGTTCTTTGTCGCCTATATTTATTGGGAGTATTATACGATGTTTACCCCCCCCCCCGAAAATCTTTATCGTTTTCGTTAGTTCTTCTCTTTTCGATGCTTTTTTCTGTCGCCGTTTTCACCCTTCCCGTTGACGCCCGCGCCGCTGCGTACGACCGCGAGCCGGATCCGCAATGCGTCCGGGCGTGGGAACGTTTCAAGGGTGAGCAGCCCGGCGCGGAAATTCGTTGGGGCGCGAAACTCGGCCACCCCATGATCGTCTGGGGCTTCGAGCCCGTCGAATCCTACGGCGACTTCGTCGGCACGCTGCGCGACTTTCTCGCGGATAACGACGCCTTGTTCGGCCTGCGCGGCGGCCCGACTCCGGGGTTGGTGCGGGCCGCGTTGTCGGAGCCGAACGCCGTCTATCATTGCGATCATTCCCGTATGGAACCGCTGCCCGGTTTGCGCGAAGATGAATGGATCGAGCCGACTTGTCCGGAGGGGACCATCGTGTCGTTGCGCCAATTCGTCGCGGATGTGCC
Source organism: Candidatus Lernaella stagnicola (assembly GCA_030765525.1). Classification (NCBI taxonomy): domain Bacteria; phylum Candidatus Lernaellota; class Candidatus Lernaellaia; order Candidatus Lernaellales; family Candidatus Lernaellaceae; genus Candidatus Lernaella; species Candidatus Lernaella stagnicola. The sequence goes on along the minus strand of JAVCCK010000031.1, from coordinate 64,373 downwards.
CTATGTCAACGGCGAGGTGCTGGGCTTTTTCGACGGCGAGGGGCGGCTGCGAAAGGTTTCGGGCGAGGCGTTGGGGTACATTGAGGACCCGCCCGCGGTTTTCATCACGCCGGAAGCGGCGCGTCTGGCGGTGCTCGACGTGGTCAACGCGTTGCCGGATCAAGTGGCGTTTCGCGGCACGACGTTGGCGTATCGTTTTATCCTCGGCGAAGTGCTGCCGACCTACGCCGTCCGCGTTGCTTTACCCTTTTCATTTGACGAGCTCGGCAACGATTTGACGTTCATCGTCAGCGCGGAATCGGCCACGGTGCTTTCCTATTCCTCGAACATCGACGGCGCGCCGGGCGACGACTACGACGAGATCGTCTACGGGTACACGCTCGACACGCAGGCCGCGATCGAGTGCAACGAGCCCGCTTTTCGACCGCGCTGGGTGGATACTACTTACGGTTTCGGCAATTCCCGCGCCGCGTTCAATCCCGATGTGCATGTCTACGACATGAACGAAGAAGACTCGTGCGAAATTGATCGCCTCCTCAGCAACGACACGTATTGGTCCTATGAATCATTCAATTACAAATTCGCAAAATCGCTTTTTTGTCTACCTTACAATGACGACGGCAACCGAATTGAACTTAATGGTATTTCGACCTGGACCGCGTACCACCACATTCTCCACGCGTTGAATTACTTCAAAAATACATTGGGATTTGATGAGGATGTTTATCCGGTTGTGCCGGGCATATTGTATCACCGCACGAAGTATCCCGAGGACCACAACCTTGTCGTGATCGTCAATAAGGATCATACCGACGTCTCATTCTGCGGTGCAGGGCATCCCTCGTGCTTTAGAGAATATGGCTTTCCGGTAAACGACAAAATCTGTGCAACGAACAACCAAGGATTCTTCACATTTTATAGTATTGATGAGGCCGACTATCTGAATACAATAGATCCTTATCTCGTTCCGACTATGGTTCTCGGAACGACGTCCAATTACAATCCCGGCCCGCCGGCCTCCGGCACGATTTACTATGTCGAAAACGAATACCGAGGGCTATTCCGGCACCCCGCGATGTACCACGAATTCACTCATTATGTTCAGAAGGCCTTTAAGACTGGTAACGAGTATTGGGAAAACGGCAGCGTTTTCAACGTTGACGAAACCAGCGCATTCAAAGAAGGTTTCGCGATGTATTTCGGTGCGTCCATGGAGGAAGCCGGTCCCGACAATTTCTATCTGACCAATCTATCTTGCGAGAGCGACGCGGCGTTGTTCCTCTATCAGCCCGTTTTTAAATGTTGTTTTCCCGTCTACGACGAAGGAAAGGTCTTAACCCAAATCTTATGGGACATCAGGAACGGCTACTCCGGCTCAACCTACGCTGGTTTAGGGAAACTGTATACGGACCAACTCGCTTATTTGACCCTAATGGAGATTGCCCTCAGTGACATTCGCGTTATGACTTTTCTTTGGGACACAGCCAGTTCTATCGTGCTGAATGAACTCGCCGACGATTGCCCTGTCGGCTCTTCTCAAAACTGTCACGACTACATCAAGGCGGTATTCGAGCGACACGGTGTCTTGACCGGAATCGGCCAGCCATATCCGACCTGGGATTGCGTACCGGAGTCTTCCTGCCATGTCGCCGGTTACTGCGCCGATTGCGCCGGCGTCGTTTGCCCCGAAAGTGCGTGGACCGGTATCGCCGGGGAAGGCGCCTGCCATGGCGCTGTGAAGGCGAACTGTCCGGTTTCACCCCTTACACCGATCTGTTGTGGAGACGGCGGCACGGGCTTCGACAACGTCTGCGCCGACAAGGCTTCGACTCTCGTGGGAAGTTGCGGTTGGTTCGCCAGTGAAGCCGGCTGTTTGAATGACTGCACCCAGAACCTGTGGAGCCAAACCTTCCGTGAGTATTTGCGGTCTCTGACAGCGGGTGACTGTAAAAACTGCGGCGACGTTTGCGACGCAATACCGTGGGCGGAGTGTGGACTGTTCAGCTACCGTTACCAGTGCACTTGGTCTTGCCAATTGTTCTGGGACTTCGACAAAATCCGCTGCATGCTGGAAAACCTTGATTACCCGGGAGCTTGCGATGCCTGCAATTAAAAAAAACGGTTTTATGTTTCGAAGTCTTTTCGTTTTAACGCTCGCCCTTCTTCTCGTCGCCGGTTTGGCCTGCGACGATGACGACGACAACAATACTCCTGCCGATGACGATAACGACGACGCCTCGCCCGTCGGCACCTGGCCGGATGATCCCAAGCCGGTTGTGGGGTGGTTTTCTGTAATATCACGTCAGACAGAGGGTTGGGTTGGGCTATACGCAATTGCCGACGGAATTGTCACGCCCAACACGTTCGATGGATTGAACGTCTTTTTTAATGGAAGCATGAGCGACAACGGTCACGCTTTCGCCGAGAGCGTCGGCGTCCTTTACGAACTTCGCGACGGCGATTGGACGCCGCTTTCTGCACAACCACCTTGTATCGGCGAAGTGGGTTTCGGCATGAATAATCTTGCCGCTTTTTCGTCGACTTCCGCTTTTCTCATCTGCGACGATCCGGCCACTCTATTCGAATACGACGGCTTGGCGTGGAATCCAATCGCCGAATTCGACGTGCCCTACGGTGCCTATAACATTGATTGCCTCGACACGGAGAATTGCCTCGTTTGGGGCCAACAAGCGATATTCCGTCTTGAAAATAGAACGGCGATTCCAATGGATTTTCCGCCCGGCGCATCATCCCTTTGGACGGCGGCGCTTCGGGGTGACGGTGTCGGCTTCGCTTTGTTTACGTTTTCCGAGGGCGAGGAAAAACTTTATCGGGCCGCGGAAAACACTTGGACTCACGACACGCGATTCGGTGCCAACCAGTTGTTTTTCGGCGGCGATTTGGAGCGAATTGACGACCGCTACGTTGCTTTGGCCACGCACCCCGGGGGCTGGGATGAAGGAACCTTTATTCTTGACGGTAACTCAACCTACTTAGAGACCGGTTGGGGAAAGCTCGTTTTACGATTCGCGCCGGGCGGCGGAGGCCTTGGATTCGGCATCGAAGATAATCGAAAGTGGGTTTTTTACTCCATCAATGGCTGGGATCTACATCCACTGTTTGAAATGGAATACAAAAATGACGGCCCTGTTTTCAATCCGTTTTTTCTACTAATTGCCGACGCATATTGAAACCTGGAAGCCGCGCGGCATAACTGCTAGGTTGTTTCGGGAGCTTGTGATGCCTGCAATTAAAAAAACGGTTTTATGTTTCGAAGTCTTTTCGTTTTAACCCTCGCACTTCTTCTCGTCGCCGGTTTGGCCTGCGACGACGATGACGACGACAACGACACCCCGGCTGACGATGACGACAACGACGACGCCTCGCCCGTCGGCACCTGGCCGGATGATCCCAAGCCTCTCAATGGATGGCTCGCGACGCATCCTCGAGAAAGCAGCGAGTGGTCGGCCCTCTATCGAATTGAGATAGACGACGTTACGACCTACGCTATTCCCGATTCGGGGGTTTTCGAATTCGGTGACGCTCTCGGGCCCGTTGCTTGGGCAACGGACATGACTACCCTTTATCAATTCAGCATCGGCGAATGGCGTGAATTTTCGATGCAACCGCCGTGTGCGACCGGCGAGGGCACACGAATTCTCAAGAACTTCTTGTTTTCCGAGGATTCCGGTGTTGTTCATTGCTTCTCATCTGAAACGCTGGTGAAATGGAATGGCTCTTCCTGGAGCGATTGGCGAGAGGATGTAGCGGCGCTCATTGATTGTATGCCATCCGGTGAGTGTGTCGCTTTGCTGAATAATGAGCATTATGTCGTTATTTCCTCCGCTGACGAGGAGGAACTTACCTTCGATCGCGCTCTATATGATCTGCAGATGCAAACAGCGCAAGTCATTTATGGCTTCGCATCCAGTCTCAACGGTGGATCGGAAGAGTTCGTGCTGGTCCGCTGCGAAAACACCGTTTGTGAAGAAGATTCAAGAGGAATTCGGGTTTTGACGACGGGCGAGAACCCTGTTTTGGCTCGCATCGATAACGACCATATGGCGGTCAGCGGTTTTCAGTTGGACACACTCGATTTAGGCGTGTTTGTCCTTGCCGGTGCAAATGAACTCATCGAAACGAATTGGCCCTACTTCCGTTGGATGACTTTTGCGCCAGGCGGCAGCGGCCTTGGCATTTCTCCTGTCGAGAATGACGCCGGCCTGTATTTAATATCCGGATTGCAGGCTGCGCGGCTGATCGAGTTTTCCAATGAAGAGCACATTACCGGCTTCCTCGTCGCCGCCGACGCATATTGAAACCTGGAAGTCGCGCGGTAAAACTGCTATGTTGATTCGGTGGCATCGCGAGGTTCGGCATGGAACGAATGATTTTGTGTTTCGCCGTTTGTTTTCCGCTCGTCGCCTCCCTGTCCCTTTCGGCCTGCAATTCGTCCGACGAGGCGTGATCCGCAGGGAAACGGGCGGCCTACTCCAATTCGGAATCGCCAAACAGCGCCACATCCAGCAAGCGCGTCACTTTCGCCGCGCCGCGGCCGTTGAGGTGGTCGGCGTCCTTGAAATCGTCATTCGTGAGACCGGGTGTACTCCCGAAGTCGAGATACCTTACGTCCGGGAGGTCGGCCAGCACCTGATGGAGGTCGTCGTCGAACTGGCTGCTCAGTTCTCGCGGGTACAGTTCGCGGTACGACGTCGAAAGCGGCAACGTGACGATCACCACGTCGAGCCGGTGCTCGGCCGCCAGTGTGAGGAAGTCCCGCAAGTAATCCCGATTGCGTTCGCGGGCGCTCTCGTCAGTGCCAAACTCGATGTGCCGAGTCACGCGTTTAGCGGCGTGCTGGCGCATGACGGCCGGCGGCAGGCTAAGGGATGTCGTGCGAAATCCGTCATCGTGCAATGTTTCCACGGCGAGAATGGGATCTCTCGGCGGTCGTCTCCGCAAGCCGTGGCGGATAAAATCCTTCAAGAACGTGCCGCGTACAAGCCAGAAACGCGAGAGGTATTGCGCGTAGCGCAGCGGCGTCACCAGCGATGAGCTGCGAGGCGGAATGCGGTAGACCTCCCAAAACTGGTACACGAGCGCGGGCGTTTGCGTGGCGGCGTCGAATGCGAAGGAATGATCGCTGAGGTTGACGATGATTGTCCTCAGGCGCGGTAGGCGATCGACGACGCGCGCCAGTAAGTGGCGGCAGTTGTAGAGATCGGTCGCCGGGAACGCCAGGTTGAAGGCCGGACGCGACAGGTCGGCCGGGTCGATGCCGCGCGCCGCGTGCGAGTTGCCCATCAGCAGCACTTCGATGGTTTCGGCCCGCTGCGCCAAGAGGACGTCCTTAGCCGCCAGCCGCAAACTCGCTTCGGGATACAACGCGCGGGCAACCGCCTCCAAACCGGCGTATTCAACCGCCAGCAGAAGGAGAAGCAACAGAATTTTGGAGGCCAGTTTTTTCATCGTCCTCAAAATTGGAAGTAAATGAACTCCACTTTTTCAAACACGCCGAGCAGCAGAATCGCCGTGGCGCCGCAAAAATAAATCGCCCACCGCAGCCACCACGACTGCGCGGCGACCCACTGCCGCAAACGCACCCGGCTGCGCACAGCTTCGATCACCAACAGCGCGGCGATCAGCGCGACCGCCAGCAGAAAATCGAAACGCCCCACGACGCCGGCCGTCACGCTGCCGGTCCATTCACCGGCAAAGATCTTGCGGAAAATCAGCCACCCCTCGCCGATGGACGAGGCGCGGAACAGAACCCAGCCAAACACGACCCAGTGAAACGTGAACACCATGCGCCACGCCGCGCTCCATCGCGGCAATCGCGACAGCCCCAGCGCGGTGGCGACTTTTTCGCGTCGCGCCAACGTCAACACTGAAACGGCCACGGCCGCGCCATGCCATAGGCCCCAGGCGGCGAAAGTCCAGTTCGCGCCGTGCCATAGCCCGCTGAGGAGGAACACGATGACGATGTTGAAAAGCCAACGCGAGCGCGACACCCGGTTGCCGCCCAGCGGGATGTACAGGTAGTCGCGGAACCACGTCGAGAGCGTCACATGCCAGCGTCGCCAAAACTCAGGCGTGGATTGTGCGAAGTAAGGCCGGTGAAAATTCTGGGTCAGCTTCACGCCGAACATTTGGGCAACGCCGATGGCGATGTCGGTATAGCCGGAAAAGTCGCAGAGAATCTGAAACGCGAAAAAGTAAGTCGCGATAAGAAGCTGCGCACCGCCCGCGCCGGACGCGTCGCCGTAGACGCCGTTGACATACACCGCCAGGCGATCGGCGATGACGACTTTCTTGAAAAGGCCCCAGGCGATCAACTTCAGGCCGTCCGAAGCCTGCCGATAATCGAAGGTGACGGCTTTTTTGAGTTGCGGCAGCAAGCGCGATGAGCGCTCGATCGGCCCGGCCACCAGTTGCGGAAAAAACGCCACGAACAACGCGAAAATCCCGAAGCGTTTTTCCGGCTCGGCGTCGCCTCGATACACGTCGACGGCATGTCCCAGGGCTTGGAAAGTGTAGAAGGAAATCCCCACCGGCAGCGCCACGTGCAGAAGCAGCGGCCGGTTGTCCCCGCCAAACAGGCCGCAACCGGCGGCGAATGAAGCGCTAAAGAAGTTGAAGTATTTGAACGCGAACAGAATACCGAGGTTGACGACGACGGCCCCGATCAGCCACCCCCGGCGACGGCCAAGGTTGGGCGCGGCGGCGATGGCGCGGCTTGCCACGTAGGTGACGCCGGTCGTGGCGAGAATCAGCGTGAGGTAATAGACGTTCCAACTGCCGTAGAAAAAGTAGCTGGCAGCTAACAGGATCAGCCAACGCCAACGGGCGGGCGTGGCGAAAAACGCAGCTAATACGCAGGGGAGAAAAAGTGCAAACTCGGCGGAATTAAACAGCATCGGCCGTCAATCTGCTCCTGCGAATGGCGACAGGTTTGTTTAGGGCAAGATAGTGAATTTTCGGGCGGGCGTCACGGAGAAAAAGTTAACCGGTTAAAAGGCGAACCAGGTTTGGGATGCCGGTCCAGGCCAGCGACCCGATCCAATAAGTCCCCGCCACGGCGGTATAGAGAAGCACGCCATAGGTCAGGCTCTTGAGTAGAAGCTTGACGAACTGCAACTCGCTTAGCTGCTCCGTCGCGCGGTCGGCGAGTTCTTCGGCGGAGTAAAAGGCGTCGGCCATCTCCCGGACTTGTTCTTCCGGCACCTGTTGAATCGGATTTGCTTCGGCTTGCATGTCGACTCCTTTCACTTGCCGCTATCGGCATTCCCGGCGCGCGACTTGAGAGGTTGGTGGGCGGCCCAAGAGCCGCCCACCAACGCGACGGTACGGTTACCTGATCAGGTTGATCAGTTCGCTAATCAATTCATCCGCAGTTCGAATCGAACGCGAGTTCGCCTGGAAGCCGCGCTGCGTGGTAATCATCAAACCGAACTGAGCGGCGATGTCCACGTTGGACAGCTCCAAGGTTTTGGAGAAAATCGCGCCGTTTCCGGACACGTTGGCCACTGAAGCAACCGGTTCGCCCGACTCCGTAGTGGAACCGAACATGTTGTCGCCGCGGTGATCAAGAGCCAGCGGATTAGTAAAATTAACGACGGCCACTTGGGCGATTTCTTCGGCTTCGCCGTTGGCATACAGCGCAATGACTTTACCGTCTTCATCGATATTGATGCTATCGATGTAACTGGTGCTGTACCCATCTTGGCTGGCGAACACGAGTGCGGAACCTTCGCCGAACTGCGTCGTGCCGTCCACACCGGTGCCGCCCACCGCCACCGAAGTGCCGAAGTCGAAGGAGATGATCTGGTTTTGCTCTGGATTGCCCGAGAAATCGAAGTCGTTAAGTGCGCCGGCGCGAAGCTCGAGTAGCGAGCCGGCGGCCGTGAACTCCAATTCCCCGTCGGCGGCGATGAAATCCACGCCGCCCGCTGCGTCTTCGGCGTCGACAACCACGTGATAATTCCAGACATTGCCGCCGCCCGCGCCGGGCACCGGGTCACGGTCGAAATAGACCGTGAGTTGGTGCGCGTTGCCGAGCGAATCGTAGACCGTGATCGAAGCCGTGAAGTTTGACGTGTTGACCGGGTCGGTAACGTCAAACGGTCCCACGACCTCCGATTGCGAATCGAGGTTGGCATACAACGAGACGTTGTCCGTGATCTTGGGCTGTAACGGCGTCTGCGGTACGCGAATATCGCGCGGCGTACCGACCGGTCGACCGTCGGAACTGATCTCATACCCTTGCAACCGATGACCGGCAGGGCTGGTCATGTATCCGGACTTGTCAACTCGGAAGTTGCCGGACCGGGTATAGAACAGAGTGTGACTGGCCTGATCGTTCACCATGAAGAAGCCGGGGCCGGCCAGCGCGATATCAGTGACGTTTTCCGTCGCCTGAAAACCGCCCTGGGTCAGCACCATTCGTGTGGAACCGACGCGCGCGCCGCGGCCGATAGTCTGCCCACCGCTCGTGGCGGACAGAATGTCGGAGAAATCCGCGCGCGCATGCTTGAACGCCGGCGTGTTAATGTTCGCTAAGTTGTTGCCGATGATTTCCATCATCGTCGAGTTCGAATTCAGACCGCTAATGCCTGAATACATGGCACCAACGATACCCATAGTTACCTCCTTTCCCGCATCGTTCATTCCGCGGGAAACGAGCCTCCCCGTGTGGGGTCCAGCTCGGTTTATTCTACGAATACCGTGCTATCGATATTCGTGATGACGTTTTCCTGCATACCTCCGCGCGGCAACGCCGTAATGACGGTCCGGTTGGGGATGCTGACAATAAGCGCGTAATCGGCGCCGACCACCAAGGTGTTGCGTCCGCCCTTGGCGGCGACGCTTTCCACGGCTTGGTTGATCTTGCCGACTTCGGCGCTGTTCAAGTTGACGTTTCGCGCCGCCAGGCGTTCTCGCGCATGAGCCGAAAACCGAACCTCGTTTCCGCGTTGAATCTGGCGATCGAGTACCGCCCGAAACTGATCGTCGGACGGAAGCTTCGCCGCCGGGGTCGACGCGGATGGAGCCGTCGGTTTGCCGACCGCTTGCGGAACGTAAAACGACGCACTAATCACTTTGTCCATCGTTTACTCCTGGGTGATCTCCAGGACCTCGCCCATGGTCACTTGATGCGAACCAATGTGCAGGAAGGGAATACCGCCTTCGAAGGTGATGCCTTCCACCACGCCCTTGATAAAGGTCAGCGTGGAGATGGTGTTTTGATCGGCGTCCTTGGCCGTCACCTTGTAGGTGTATTCACCCTCGCCCATTGGTGACCCGTCTTCGTTGTGGCCATCCCAAGTGACTTCCTGCTCGCCTGAATCGACTTGACCCAATTCGATCGTACGTACGGCATAATCTTCGGCGTCGAAGATCGTAACCGTACTGCTGACCGCATTGGCGCCGAGACGAAAGTCGAGATCGACGTTGCCCTCACCGCTGTATGTGAAAGCGTCGCCGGAAGCTTTAACCGTCTTGCCCATCATCGACACCGATTGCGCGTTGTTGATGCTGGATTGGTAAAGCTGCAACGTCTCGAGGTTCGAGTTGGCGGCTCGTAACTGTTCGACCGAGGTCAGCATGGCGATTTGATTGAGGAACTCCTGGTTTTCCATAGGATCGAGCGGATCTTGGTGTTGGAGTTCGGTCATCATCAATTCCATGAAAACCTCTTGGCTGGCGAGATCCTGCTGGTCTTCATACAGGCCCGCCACCGCTGCGGCATCGGTGTTGATACCGAAGATATCCGCACCCGGCGGCCTGGTTAATTCCACTGCAGACACAGTTTCCTCCTTGGCGCTTACGCGCGCAGGTTGATGTTGCCCGTCATGGCCCGCAACCGATATACGGCGCGAAGTGACGAGGCTTCATCGTTGAATGACTCGGGATTATCGGGCGCGACGTGAGCAATCGGGCCGCGAAATTCGCCGCCGTCGTTCAATCCGTCACGACCACCGTTCTGCAACTGTTCGTATACGTCGAACTGCTGCAAATCCAAGCCCTTCTCACTTAGCATGTCTTTCAGTTGTTGCACGTTCTCGTTGAGGATCTGCTTTGCCTGAATGTGCTCGACTACGGCCTCGGCTCGCACTACGTCGTTTTTCACATTGATCTCAAGTCGTATGCGGCCCAGTTCCGGCGGATCCAGACGCATCCGAATCGTACCGCCGCCTTGGTCGATCTTGCGCAACATGTGTCGCCCGGTGATTTCCACCAACTTCTGTACTGCCTCGATCTTCTCGGTGATGTCCAGCGGCACCGTCGCCGCCTGAGGCGCGGCTTTCGGCGCTGCAACACCAACGGAATCACGACCGACGGTCGCGGCGAAATCACTGCGGGTCTCCCCGCCGGAAGCAATCAGGTTGGCTACAGGTTGTTCAGCGCCTAAGGGCACGGCTTTGACCGATTCTCCGGCCAACCCGGGCTGCTTGGCGGGTGCGTCCGTCCCTTGACGAAACGTCTCCCGCTGTCCAACCCTCTGGGCTGCGCGCGGACGATCGGTGGCCTTGCTCTCAGCGACTGGAACAGCCTTGCGTGTTGAAACGGAATCCGACGTCTCGCGATAAGCTCGCTCCGCCATGACGCGTAAGTGAGGCTGATTCACCGAGGCCGCCGCCGCTTGCACCTGCTGTCCGGCTCCAAACAAAGTGACCGGTTGCTGCCATGTCGTTGCACTGCCAGGGGCACGAGACTGCGACTCACCCTTAACGACCGACGCGACTTCCAAGTGCTCCACGAGCGCCGCGCTCAAAGCTTGCGCCTTGAACACCGCGGCAACGCGGGTTGCGAGGTTGCCGTGTTCCGGTTCCACGGGTGCGGACACTGTCTCTAGAACAGCATTCTGTGACGCCGGTTGAACCTGTTCGACGAATTTCGCCGCGGCGGTTTGCGCCGCCGTAAGGTTCTGACCGGACGGCAAGGCTTGCCCCTTGGCCAACAGCGACAGGGCAATATCTGCCGCTGAGAAACCCTGCTGGGCTCCCGCCAAGGGCGCCGAATCCTGCCCATTAACGGCCGACTGGCCACCGATCAAAGTCGTCCATACGGCGTTATCACCGGCGGACACGACCGGCGCCGTGTTTACTGGCGCGGCGGGCGCAGGGGCTGTTTCACCAGGACTTCCCAATCCGGCAGCAAATGCCAACGACGCCGTTTGGGCGCCTTTGGCCGCAACCTGTGGACTGACAAGTACCGGTTCCGTAGCCACTGTGGCCACCGGCTTCGCCCCCTGTGCTTGGCCGAGGAAACTCGTTTTTGCCGCTTTATCTCCACCAACAAGTTGTTGATTTTGATCGGCTTTTTCTTGTCCCTTAACCTGCGGGGCCTCAGGGGCGGAAGCGTTGCTCGCGACCGAATCCCTGATTTGACTTTGCGGTAGACTGTCTTTCGCTTGTCCCAGTGCGGATGACCACGCCGCCTCGCCGTCTCGGCCGTTTTTCTCATCGCTCGGGTCCGTACGCGGCCCTTGAGCGTGAGAGCGCGGAGAGACGGTGCCGACCTGGCTCGCCTGCAACATCATGGTCTTTACGTCCATTTGAATAGCTTTTGGCATTCCATATTCACCTCCTTTCCTCTGGATTTGCGCTACTCTGGGTAAAAACATTGCGCTTTTCGTGCCAAGGGCCCAGCAGTGGCTCATGAAGGTGAAAAGGACTGAAGTTTCTGCGGTTTATTTGGTGGTTGCGGCTTTTTCGCGCTCGTTTTTGCCCAAACGGCGGTACATGTTGGCCACGATGCTGTGCCGATACACTTCGGAGAAAGACAGCAGTATCTCGCCTTTGAGACCGTGAGCCGCCTGGGCATGGTCCCCGGCGGCGATCAACAGGTCGAGGTACTCCAACGCCAGCGCCGGTTGGCTCGGCCGCAATTGCCGGGCTTTGGCCAACGCGTTTTCACCGCCCCCCATTTGCTCGATGAACGAGGCCGCGCGGGCTTTCGACGGCGCGGAGTTCAAGTGGCTCCCGTTTTGGTCGAACCATCCCGAATACCGGTGATAGAGCCCCCGCACGTTGAATTCGTGCTTTCCGTAGCGATCGCGCAGCCAAGGGCTATGTCGCAGATGCGGCGCCAGCGTCGCCCGCCGCAGCGTCTCCTCCAACGAATCGCCGCGATTCATTGCCTCGATCACATCTCGATGCAGCGCGTTCAGATAACCGATGTACACACCGAGCGCTTCGTCAATCTCGGCAGGGTCGCACAGCGGGCTGAGCGACGAATCGACCAAAACCCGCGGCCGCAAATCGCGCACCAGTTCCAGCGCCTGGCGCCACTTTACCTCGTCGCGAACTCGCTTCATGGGACTTGCCACCATGGGTGTTCCCATGCTGAGCAAATCCGCCACAAACACGACGCGCTCGGCGGGCAGCCAGACGACGGTGTAATCAGCCGCTTCGCCTTCGACGTGGTAGAGCTCAAAACGCACGCCGCCCAATTCGAAATAGTAGGAATTCCGATACGTGATGTCAGGGTAGACAAATTGCGGCAGACCATCGGTCTCGCGCTCGGAAATATCAAACTGGATGGAATTGAGCCGCCGCATGAACGGCGCGCGCTCGACAGCCAAGTCGAACTCGGCCACTAGGTTCTCGTGGGCGATCACCTGCGTCCCGGGCTCGACCAACACAGGCGCACCCCCCACCTGGGTCCTGTGATGGTGCGTGTAGATCAGGAAGCGAATCGGTTTGTCGGTGGTCTCCCGAATCAGTTTCGCGGCAAGCTTCGCTGTGACGCGATACCCCGCATCGATCACCACGACACCCGCGTCGGTTTCGATCCACGAGATATTCTTCTTCGGCGTGGTAAGGGCGAGTTTCTTGAAATGACCCACGTTGAATATCCGCTCGCCAATCCGCGCCAAGTCGTACAGCTCGGTTTCTTCTGTGTCGCAAATCGGCGCGGCGGCCGGCTCTTCGTCCGGGTCGTTGAGAGCCATGGCTCTTGCCGCTTCATGCCACGCAAACGCGCGATGATTGGCCGCCGTTACGCGGTCGACAATCTCCGTATACGGAGTGCCGTCGGCGCGCAGAAAACCGCTTTGTTGGGCGTAGAACCGGTGAAACTTCTTCAGGTCCGGCGAGCCCTCGATGTACCCGCAGTGATGCCAACCGACCACATACGGCTCGGCCATTACCGTTTGCAGGTAGTGGTAGAACGCCTCGCCCACCGCCGCGGGTGATTCCACGCGCGTACCTTTGGGATCGGGTAGTTTTTCGTGGGGGCAGGAAAACGACGAATCGCCCAGCAGGATCGGCTTGCCGGTGCGCTCATAGAGCCGGCGCAGGCGGGGCAGTTGGTTCTCCGCGAAGTCGTACCATTGGATGTAAATCACGTCGACGTGCTTGGCCAAAATCGGGTCGAGCCACTCGGGCATGCCGGGCCCGCCGATCAGCTTGTCGCCGAAAATCAAGTGTCCCGTGTCGCAGGCGCGAATCGCCGCGCTTTGCAGGCCGTACCAGGCGTCGGCGATTTCCGGCAAGAACGCGAGGCTGTCACGGTAGGCCAACGACGGACGCCCGAGGTCCGGCCACTCGCGGCGATGGGCCAACGCCTTCCAAGTCGCGTCTTCAACCCCGTAGGTCGCGGCGGCTTGTGCGGCGTCGGCATACTGCTTTCGCAGCGCGTCGAGCCATCGCTTTTTCCCCGGCGCGCCGGCGGGTAGTTGACGCAGGTAATCCACCCAGGGATGCAGGCGGTCGGCGGGCGTTTGCCACCAGGGCATGTCGACGAAGCTGATGCCCAGAATGTGCGGGTCGTTCTGGAACTTCCGGCACCAGCAACGCGCGTGACGGTTGTATTTCTTTGCCGTATCCGGCGCGAAGGGGTCCAAGAATTCTCGGGGTTCGGTGATGTGGTTGACCGGCGCCGGGCGAAACTTCGCCACGTAAGGCATTTCGGTTTGTGGCAGCGGATTATGCAGTCCCAGGGTATTGAAACCCCAACTGCGTATTTGCCGCATGCCGTCGGTGACCCAAGCCCGAGCTGCCCGGCCTTTCAGGTTGGGTTTACCGCCCGGTCCGATCAAGTCGTCGCCGAACCTGGCGGCGAACAGGTCGCGGTTGCTTTCCGAGCAAATCAACACCGGCTCGAGATGATTGACGCCCAGTGAAACGAAGGGCTTACCGCTGGGGGTTTGAAACCACCAACTGCCATCGCGTTGCACAAGCGTGAAAGTGTGCTGAGCGGGCGCTCTGGATTCGCCGCGCCAACCGCGACCGCAGCCGGCGAAAAAACTAAAAACAACGACGACAAAAGCCAAGACGACAGCGGCTCCGTAAATTCGACGTACCGGAAACCGCTCGCGGCCCTTCCATGAGCGAAAACAAACCATGGGACGATCCTCGAATATTCAGAATGAGGATACTATGCCACCAAACAATTTGGTTTGCCAACCAACGGCGGGCGAGCAGGCTATTTCGTTTTTTTATTCAGCAATTGTTGAGAGATCTTAGCTGCCGCGGCCGGTTCCATGTTGGCCAGGAGTTCGCTGACTCGCTTTTCCTTCATGTGGTAAAGCAATTTGATTCGCAGATCTTCGGGATGAAGCGCGAGCACTCCGGCAAGCTTCTCGATCGGCATCTTGTCGTATATCTTGATGAGCTTTTGAATTTTCGCAGCGGTTTCGGCATCCTCTTTCGCCAGCCGCTGATCGATTTCCGCGCGCACCTTTTTGAGTTCCTCCAACTCCTTTTCTATCTCCTGCTTGAGCGCCTGCAGCTTGCTGGTTTCGGCCTGGATGCGCTCCATGTTGGCCCGCAAATACGTGGCGCGTTCTTCCTCGGGCGGCGGCTTGATATCCATTTCCGGCACGACAACCGGCGCGACTTGCGGCGTAGGATCCTTGGCTTCGTTAGGGTTGTACCCCAGGGCTTTACGCAGCGCGTTTTGGGAAGCGTCTTCGTCGCTATCTTCATCGTCGGCGGCCGTAACGATCGCCGCCGCCATCAGCACAACGATCAGCGCCGCCAGGCACGTTCGTGTCAGTTTGTTTCGCGTGATTCCCCTACTCATGACCGTCTCCCTCGCTCGACGCCCGCAAGCGCCGCGCATACTGCCCTATCGCCGTTTCGGCGAGTGCCTTTTCTTCTTGCCTGTTCCGTTCGTACTCTTCGCGGCGGCGGAATTTCTCGTGCAATTTGTCGACGACTTCCCGCTGCCGCGTGGCTTCCATCAGTTCTTCCCGCTTGCTCTCAACCTCGCGCTGTGCGTCGCGAACCTGCAACTGCTTGTAACCCAATTCGATGCGATGCTTGAGGATAAATGCCTCATGCAGGCGCAGCACCTCGATACCGACCGCCCCCACCGCGCATTCGTTGTAATCGTCCTGGGCCCGTCGCAACGCGTCTTCCTCAGCCTGTTGAGCGGCTCGTGCGCGCGTCAGTTCCATCACCGCGGCGCCGAAGTCCCGCTTCTTGCGATCCTCAACAATTCGACGCACCCGCAACAGAGCCAGTAGTCGAAACGTGCCGGCCACCCTATTCCGCCTCGACCCACGGCGGCGGATTGGTCTTGAAGATGCGCGCCAAGCCCGCCTGCGTTTGGGTCATGTCCACCTTTTCAAAAATGCCCTGCCGCAAAAACGCGTTGATTTGGTCGATAACCGTAATCGCGTAGTCGATGCGCGGATTCGCCCCGCTTTCGTACGCGCCGATGTTGATCAAATCCTCGGCTTCGGTGTACACCGCCAAGGTTTCGCGCAGCCACGCGGCCCACATCTTGTGCTCTTCGGGGACCACGTCGTTCATCACGCGGCTGGTGCTGCCCAGCACGTCAATGGCCGGGTAATGGTTGCGCTCGGCCAGGTCGCGGCTCAGAAACACGTGCCCATCCAGGATGGAGCGCGCTGCGTCGCCGATGGGGTCGTTGATGTCGTCGGCCTCGACCAAAACAGTACAAATGCCGGTCAGCGAACCGCCGCGGTCGTCGTTGCCGATGCGCTCAAGCAAGCTGGGCATCATGGCGAAGACGCTGGGCGTGTAACCTCTGCTCGTGGGCGGCTCGCCGATGGCCAGGCCGATTTCCCGCCGCGCCATGGCCATACGGGTCAGGCTGTCCATCATGAACAGCACGTTCAGACCCTGTCCGCGAAAATATTCCGCCATCGTCGTAGCCAAATACCCCGCCCGGACCCGTTCCAACGCCGTGCGGTCGGAGGTCGCGCACACCACGACGCTGCGCTTGCGGCCTTCTTCGCCCAGGTCGCGTTCGAGAAAATCCCGCACCTCGCGACCGCGTTCGCCGACCAGCCCGATGACGTTGACGTCGGCCGCCGTATTGCGGGCGATGATACCCAGCAGGATGCTTTTGCCGACGCCCGAACCGGCGAATACGCCGATTTTTTGACCCTGGCCCACCGTCAACAGGCCGTTGAGTGCGCGAACACCCAGGTCCAACGGCTTGGTGACGCGAGCGCGGCTCACCGGGTTGCCCGGCTTGCCGTATAGCGGCATGCGGTAGCTGCCCACCGGCCTCGGGCGGTCGTCCATCGGCCGGCCCAAACCATCGATAATGCGGCCCAGGAATCCTTCGCCGACCGGCACCGTCGGGCTACGCCAGGCCTTTTCCACGCGACTGCCGGGGCTGATGTCGTAGATGTGTTCCAGGGGCATAAGTTGCACGGCGCGGTCGTCGAAGCCGACGATTTCGGCGATGATGGAGTCGCCTTCGCCGCCGTCGTTGGTTTTGGGATAGATGCGGCAGATGCCGCCCACCGGCGCCCGCGGTCCCGTAGCTTCAATCAACAGCCCGACCACGCGGGTTACGAAGCCGTTGACCCCCAACACCTCGGCCATTTCCAGGTGCTCGATAACGGGCGTCCAGTCGTAGGGCGGCACGAGAGGCATGACTATTCCTCGAATTCGAACAGGTTGGCCAAGGCCTGTCGCACCGAGGCGTCGACGAAAGACTGCGGCGTTTCGACGCGGCAACCTCCGGGTTCAATATCGGCGTCGGCCACGAGCGTCACCTTGCCGGCGTCGCGAATCCGCTCGAATTCGTTCACGTGCAAAGTCAGGGTTTCGTATTCCTGGGGATTGACGTGCACCGTTGCGTCCCACTTTTGGTCGACCTCGGCCATCGCCGCTTTTACCACCCGCACGAGCACTTGGTCGTCGCCGGCGATTTTCGTATGAATAACCCGCTCGGCGATGAGTTGCACGATTTTGATGACTTCCGGCTCCATGGCCTCCAGGGTTTGCAGCAGCAACGAGTTGAGTTGTTCGAGCAGCGCGGCGATCGCCTCCACACTGGGTTGCGCGGATGCCATCCCCATCTTGATGCCGGCTTGTTCCCCCTGCTGAAAACCCTGTTCGTAGGCTTGCTGCTCGATGCGGTCGACTTCCTGCTTGGCGTCGGCGACCATTTTGCGCGCCTCCGCCTGAGCCGCGGCAACTAACTCGACGGGCTTTTGCCGCGGGTTGTCGAAACGTTCGAATTCGATCTTCTTGCCGGACATCGACTGCGCCAACCTTTCTCTTACACGAACATGTCTTCGCCGCCGCGACCGGATACGACAATCTTGCCTTCCTGTTCGAGGCGGCGGGCCACGCGCACGATTACACCCTGAGCTTTTTCGACGTCGGAGATACGCACCGGTCCGCGGGCTTCCATATCTTCCTGGATCATCTCGCCGGCGCGGCTGGAAATGTTCTTGAAGATCTTCATCTTGACCTCCTCGCTGGCCATCTTTAGGGCGACAGCGAGGTCGTCGTTGCCGACTTCCTTCAAGATCATTTGGATGCCGCGATCATCTACGTTAAGCAGGTCCTCGAAGACGAACATATGTTGTCCGATTTGCTCGGCGAGGTCGGGGTCCTCTTCCACCAACTTGCGCATAATTTCATTCGCGCCGCTTTTCTTCATGGAGTTGAGAATTTCCGCGGCCGGTTTGATGCCGCCGCTGGTTTCCGCCACGTCGATGGCGAAGGTCGACAATTCACGACCCAAGGCTTCGACGACTTCTTCCAGCGCGCCGGGCAGCACCGAGTCCATCCGCGCGATGCGCCTCATAACTTCAAACTGCATGTCCTCCGGCAGGTTGGCGACGATGTCGGCGGTCGTGTGTGCCGGTAATTGCGAGAGAATAAACGCGATGGTTTGCGGGTGCTCTTTTTTGATGAGGTTGAAGATGGCGCGCGGATCGTAACGGCGAATCTGCTCGAGTTGCTGTTCGACTTCCAGGCGCTGCAACACCGATTGCGCCTTGTCGTGCGCCATCGCGCCGTGGACCACGCTTTCGATAAAATCCTTGCCCGACTTGCTCATGTATCCCTCGGCGGTAAGCCGCTGGGAGAATTCATCGAGCACTTTCTGCATTTCGTCGGGGGTAATGTCACCCAGCTTCGGGATGGCCGAGACGATGAGGCGGATCTCGTCTTCCTGCAATCCCCGAAACACTTCGGTGGCCAAATCCTCCCCCAGAAACATCAACAGCGCCGCCGCTTTCTCGATACCGTTCATGCGCCGTCTCGCGCCGGTGGAAATGGATACCGCTTCCTCAGACATGATTATCCCCTTCCTTCAGCCATCGCCGCACCATCAAGGTCACGGCCTCCCTGTCTCGCGCCGCGGTTTCGAGCAGGTCCGCCTTCTGTTGCTGCAGGCGACCCATTCGCTCGGCCAGGCTTTCTTTGTATTCCTCTTCCCCGCCCCCTTCGTCGGTCGCCGGGCCAAGCTGCCCCGGGTAACGCTCTTCCAACTCGCCGACGGTGGCGCCCTCGAGCATTTCGGCGGGCAAGCCAAGCTGGCGTTCGAGTGCCGGTTCGCTCGTCAGCCAACGAATCAGCGGCCGCACGACAATGAAGAGGAAGAGCAGTGCGCCGACGACGGCGAACACATACTGCAAGATGCGGATGATCACATCGAGCTGGCTGGTCGGTACTTCCTCGAAGCCCAGCGCCTCGGAGACGAATTGAATGTTGGCGATCTCGATCTGGTCGCCGCGGCTGAGAGTAAAGCCCACGATCTTCTTGACGATCTCTTCGTACGTGAGCATTTCGTCGCTCGTGCGGGGCACATACTGCTTGACCGTCTTGCCGTCTTTTTCGACTTCCTCGTACGTGCCGTCGATCAACACGGCCACGGAAAGCATTTTCAGGGCGCCGAAGGGCTCGGTGATTGTCGCGGTCGTGCGGTTGATTTCGTAATTGACGATTTCCTGGGTCTTGGTGTTCTCCGAAGATTGTTGCGTGCCTTCCGAGTACTGGTCCTGCGGCAGATTACTACTCGCGCCCGGAAAACCGGAGGTCTGCGATTCGCTGCTCTTCCCCCCGGACGACACCTTCTGCTGGCTGCGCACAACGGCGCTGTCGGGATCGTATTTCTCTTCTACGCGCTGCACCTGTTGGCGATCGAGCATCACGTTCACGCGCGCGGCGACTTTCTCTGGGCCGACGCTGCGGGCCAAGAGGGTCTCGACGCGGCTCTCCAAGGAGCGTTCGAGCTTATGCGCCTTATCTTCCAAATTGCCCGCGGAGCCCAGCGCCTTATCACGCGTGCTGGACAAGACGTGGCCTTTGTGATCGATCACCGTCACGTTGCCCGGATCGAGCCCTTCCACGCTGGAAGACACCAGGAATACGATGCCGTCAACCTGTTCCCCGTCAAGCTTAGCGTTGGCCGCCAGCTTCAAAACGATCGAAGCGGTCGCTTCTTTCTTGTCTTCCACGAAAAGCGTTTCTTTGGGCATGGCCAAGTGGACGCGCGCGTGCTCGACCGGATCGAGTTGCTTGATCGTGCGGGCGAGTTCACCCTGCAGAGCACGCAGGTGGGCGACCTTCATCTGCGCTTCGGTCAAGCCCAATCCCTTGCGGTCGAACAGCTCATAGCCGACGGCGCCGCCACTGGGCAGGCCGGCGTTGGCCAATGACATGCGAGCTTCGTAATAATCCTCGGCCGGAACCGAAATCGCCGTACCGCCGCGGGACAACTGGTACCGCACGCGGTTTTCTTCCAGATGCGTGGTAATCGAATTGGCGTCTTCGATGGTTACGTCTTGGTAGAGGAGTTTGTACTCCGGCAGACCGGCCCACAAAACGAGCCCGCCAAAAGCGATCGCCATCACGGCGAAGATCAAGATGAAGCTAATTTTCTTCCCGGTGGCCATCTCGGACCACAGGGTACGGATTTGTCCGATCGATTCGCGTAGCGAAGCCATCTGCGACCCTTCTTCTCAAACGTGGACGGACGTTGAGTCGGGCTTATTTAGACCGACAACCTCATAATTTCTTGATAAGCCTGGATGAGCTTATCGCGGATCTCCATGAGCGTTTTGAAACTGATGTCCGCCTTCTGCAAAGCGATCATCGCTTCATGAATGTTCCCGGCTTTTCCGGCGGCCAATTCGACGATTTGCCGGTCGGCCTCTTTTTCCAGGCCGTTGACCTCGGCAATCGCCTTCTTGAGCACGTCGTTGAAACTCGGGCCCTCGCCGGGTTTGGACAACGGGGATTTCTTCTGCGGTTGCGCCAGACCCGCGTTGCCCAAAGCCTTGAGTTTGGAGTCGAGAGTAATGTCTTTCATAACCCTGCTCCCCTACTAACCCTTGCCAACGTCAATGGCTTGCTTGGCCATCTGCTTGGCTGTTTGCAGTGCCGCCATGTTCGCCTCGTAGCTGCGGGCTGCGTTGAGCATGTCGGTCATCTCTTCGACGACGTTTATGTTCGGCATGCCTACGTAGCCGTTCTCGTCGGCGTCGGGGTGATCCGGGTTATATACCCAGAGCGGTTCCCGATCGGCGGGCGCCACCTTTTCGACCCGGACGGCGTACAACTGACGCTGATCCGCCAGTTCCGCATGGAAGCCGTTCTCAAGGGTTTCCGGCCGAAAAATCGGCACAAGCCTTTGATAGGGCTCGCCACCCGGGCCGCGGGTGGTGTTGATGTTGGCCATGTTGGCGGAGATAGCCTGCAGGCGGATCCGTTGCGCCTGCAAGCCGCTTGCCGCGATGGCCATGGTTTTGATGCTCATCTCTGTCTCCTTCTCCGGTCACAGATGATACGTCCGTCCGTAACCGGAGAATAGCAAACCGAGTGCCAAATCGCGAACCGCCACCTGGAGACATCCAACTCTATGATTTCACATAGTAATTCAAACCACGGCTGCGACGCCGCATTAACGAGTTGCGGAAATCTCTTCCGCCTAGTCGGCAACATTGTTCCCCCCCTTGGGTACAACGAATCCATCCAACGCATATTCATTCAATTTGTTGCGCAAAGTACGAATGCTGATTCCCAGCGCTTCGGCGGTCTTCGTGCGGTTGCCGCCGTGCTCGGCAAGGGTAGCCAAGATCGTGCGACGCTCGATTTCCTTGAGATTCCGAGTCTCTCCGGACATCGCGACGGCGCTGGACTGCCGCGCGCCGTTACTGGCGCTGCCGATGCTGCCGTCGAGTATCAAATTCTCCGGCCCGATGGGCTCGTTGCCCGACAACAGCGCCGCCCGCTCCAATACGTTACGGAGTTCGCGAACGTTGCCCTTCCAGTCGTGCTCGATGAGCGCCAGTCGGGCGCCGTCGGAGATGCCTGCGGCGTGGAAATAGTCTAAATAATGGTCAGTTAGCGCAACAATGTCATCGGGTCGCTCCCGCAACGGCGGCAGTTCCAACGGAATGACGTTGAGCCGATAGAACAAATCCTCGCGGAATTTCCCCTGTTCCACCAGCGCGCGCAGGTCGGCATTGGTGGTGGCGATCACACGAATATCGATGGGAACCAGCATGACACCGCCGACGCGATCGAGCTTGCGTTCCTGGAGCACCCGCAACAGCTTAGCCTGCAGCATTCCAGGCATTTCTCCGATTTCATCAAGCAATACCGTGCCTTTGTGCGCCAACTCGAATTTGCCGACTTTCTTGTGCGTGGCACCGGTGAAGGAGCCCTTCTCGTGCCCGAACAATTCGGATTCGAGCAAGTTGTCGGGAACGGCGGCGCAGTTGACGGCCACGAAGGGGCCGTGGAAGCGCGGGCTTTCGGCGTGGATAAGCCGCGCGAACAGCTCCTTACCGGTTCCCGATTCCCCGTTGATTAACACGGTGGCATCGGATTTGGCGATTTTCGCGGCGATTGCCAAGAGCTTTCGCATGCGTTCGTTGCAGGTAACGATACGGACGACGTCGTCGCCGGCGCGGACGGAATCCGGCACCGCGGGACCTGATGTAAGTACGCTTTCCACTGCTTTTTCCAGTACTTCGACGTTAAACGGTTTGACGATGTAGTCGGTTGCGCCGTTTTTCATCGCTTCGACTGCTCCGCCGATGGTTCCGAAGCCGGTGATAATCAACACCGGCAAATCCGGCATGTCTTCGCGTACTTTTTGGAGCAGCGCCATTCCGTCGAGACGGGGCATCTTGACGTCGGTCACCACGAGTCGATACGGCCGTTTGTCGAGCATTTCCACGGCCATCATTCCGTCGTGGGCCAAGTCCACACCAAAGCCCATACGTCCCAGCGACATTCCCAGAGCCTCCCTCATGTCGGCGTCATCGTCGACAACTAACACCCAATCCTTTTGTTTGCCGCTCATCATTCCCCTTATCCAGGCAAGGTAATTGTAAATGTGGTTCCGCCACCCTCGACACTATCGAACTCGATGGATCCGCCGTGGGCGCGCACGATGTTATGAACAAGCGCCAGTCCGACGCCGGCGCCGCGCTCCTTGGTCGTAAAAAACGGGTTGAAGACCTGTTCCCGAATGCCGCTCGGAATGCCCGAGCCGGTATCACCGATGATCACCTGCGTGACGGGTAAGCCGCCGCCGTTTTGGGACCGCCGAGTCTGCACGTTTAGTTCGCCACCCCCGGCCATCGCCTGCGTGGCGTTGATCATCAAATTGAGCATCACCTGCCGCCACAGGTCTGGGTCGACGCTGATAAATGTCGCTTCCGGGTCGATTTCGGTTGCCATACTGATGTTGTTTTGCAGCAATTGGACGTCGATTTCAGCGACCGCTGATTCCAGTAAATGGCGAAAATCAATTAATTGCACAACCGGTTCGGCGCCCTTGGCGAACGACAGCAGGTTACTGACGATGAGATTCAAACTGCGAATTCCCTGCTGAACCTTGCCGGCCACATCGGCCATTTCGGGTTGTGTGGCCAGATCGCGTTGCAGCATCGAGGCGAACAGTTCGATCGAACCCATTGGGTTTCGAATTTGATGCACGATCTGCACCGCCAGTTCACCCATCGCGGCCAGGCGTTGGTGGCGCGCGGCGGCGGCGCGTTTGACCACGGCATCGGTAATGTCTTCGGCGAGCAGGATACGCCCCTCGCCGCCATCCATGCCGCGCATGCGGTGAGTCGAGCAGCGCAGCACGCGTCCAGGGGGATCGTCCAGACTGCCGACCTCGAATTCGGCCATGAGGCCCGCGCTATCACTCCATGTCGGCAGTCCGGTAATCCCGTTGAACTTGATGGCAAACACTTCGACCAGGCCCAAGCCGATTGCGGCTTCCTCACGAACCCCAAATAATTCCTGGCCGGCGCGGTTTATGCGCGCAAGTTTGCCCTCGGCGTCGAACACCACCACAGCCAGATGAAGGCTGGCCAAAACGTCCGAGACCTGAGCTCGGGCATGTTCGGTGGCTTCGAGCTGCGCCGCTAATTCCTTGTTTTTTTCCTCGAGTTCGAGGTTGAGTTGTTCGACCTTTGCCTGAAGTTCGTGGTAGGCCTTCTCCATCAGCTTGCTGGTGGCCATGAAGCTTTCGAACGCTTCCTGCAGCAGCTTCGGATCGACTTCCGGCATGGGTTTGACGTCGTTTATATCCGTCACAACAACCTCTCCCACAGGGGCATATCGTTGAATCGTTTTTCGTTCTCCTGTAACCAACGATAGTGCTTTTCCATCGTGATATCGCTTTCGACCCAAAACTCGGGATTCTCTTCGACCTTCTCGACTTGCGAGAGGGGAATCTCCTCGCCCGCGGCGCGAGCGATTTGAGCCAGCCGCAGGCGGGCCATGCCGGCTGCCGGCGCGGGCGGCTTACGTTCCAACACCGCCTGAAACGCTGGTTTCGCGGCCGACCTGTCACCAGCTTGGAACAACGCGTCGGCCCACCCGAAGGCGGCCCGCTGCTGCCAGTATGCCAGCGGTTGCGCGTCGGTAACTTCACCGAGCAATTCGCTCGCCCGGTGGAAGTGAGCAACGGCCGACGCGGGCGCTTTGCCGGCCATCAAGTAAATGCCGGTGGCTAATTCGGCGCGTCCGGTTTGCAGATTATCGCCGGCTGATTCGCGGGCGCGCTTGACCTGGACAAGAGCCTCCCTGATACGGCCGCTTTCGAACTCCATGCGCGATAACAGCAGGCGCGCTTCGAAGTTCAGCGGATCGCGTTGGTGGGTCGCGGCTTTTCCTTTTGCCTTTTTGGCTTTCGCCGGAGTTTCGGTCTTCATCGCCAGCAGACGCCGCAGGTGAGCGGCGGCCCCCGCGGGATTGCCGCGCAGGCGTTCGGCGAGCGCGGCGAAGAACGCCGACCGGCGAGGGAAACGCGCACCCAGCGGGCTGTTTGTCGCCAGTTCCGTCAGCGTGTCGGGTTGCAGATTTTCGTACAGGATGCGGCCGAGTTTTTCGTACGTCGGCGCCGGTAAGGAGGGTGCCGACAGATACTTGCGGTACCGGTTGAAAACCTTGGTCACCAACAAGGGGTTGTCGGGATAACTGGCCACGATGCGATTGAAGGCGTCGGCAACCAGGGAAATGGCTTGGGTCGCCAGTGTGATGTCCAACGGGTTGTCGAACACCTCTCCGGCCAGGGAAATAGTGGCTAACGGCTTGCCGGTGCGCAGGTAATAACGAGCCAGATCGAGAGTCGCCTTCTGATTCAAATCAAAATAATAATTTTGCTCGCGAACTTGCAATAACAGTTGTTCGGCGATCTCATCCTTGGCCTGATCAAAAGCGGCAAGCCGTAGCCGCGCGAGAATCATTTTTGCTTCTGTTCCCGGGCGCCGATCGGGAGCGTTCTCGATCAAATACTGGTAGCCGGTGACAGCTTCTTCGAAGCGATGCTGTTCGCGCGCGATCTCCGCCAGATCGTAGATGGCCAACGGGCGATCGTCGGCGAGCGGGAAACGCTCGATGAAGGTGAGCAAGGCCCGGCGGGCGCGCACGTAATCGCCGGTTTCCCGCAGGGCATCGGCGAAAGCGAACATTTCGAAATCTTCCAACAGCGTTAGGTCTTCCGGCCAGTTGACTACGCCGTTGAAATCGTCGGTTGCAACCTGGTACTGGCGCTGACGCTGGTGCGCCACCGCAAGGCCGAGGGTAGCGTGATAGCGAATTTGAGCGTCGTGGGAAGTTTCCAGAATCGCGACGGCTTGTTGTTCGGTGTCGCCAAGGCGACCGTCACGAAGGCTGGACATGACCATTCCCAGGCGGGCGGCGTCGGCGATCGGATCGCCCGGGTACCACTCAATCAATAATCCGTAGTGCGCCAACGCGTCGGAAGCGAAACCCTGACGGTCGTAGATCGTGGCGAGGCGGAAGGCGACGAGCGGCTGGTTCACCCAGCGGGGGTGCCGGCGCATCAGCTTCTCGTACATAGGTTTGGCCAACTCGAACTGGATGGCTGGACGGTTGACGCCGAGGCGAAAATACATCTCGGCAATCAGCAGGTTGAACGCGGGCTCGGCCCGCAAAGCCGGAATCCGCAAAGCCGTCAGCCAAGCCTCGTCCAGGGCGCGCACAACCTCACCGTTCTCCATCTGTTGCGTGAAGCGATCGAAACCGATGTCGCGCAGCACCTCGGCCTGATCCGCCGGTAGCTGGATTTCGTAGTAGACGGTTTCGTAGGGCAGCAATTCGCGGACCGAAGTAGACACCGCTCCCCGCTCGGCGACCGCCGACGAGGTAACGGCCACAGCGAACGCCATGGCCATCAGCAAAACAGTGATTGGTGTACTGGATCGATACAAAATTCGTAAACCCACTCCGAGTTTGTATCTTGAACAAGCAAAGCGCGTGCCATCTACGTGATCAGTTAACGTTTTGTTTTCATTACATTATCGCCGCCGTGCCGCGGTGGCGACTGTCAATATTTTGTCAAGTTACAGAGCTGTCACGGTCGACAATTCTCTCGAATCGTCAAAAAACAGATAATAAAGCAATGTTCTCGTCGTGCGCGGCGTTTGATTGGACGGCCGTAAATCATCGCGATTACTCGAAGGAAAGCCCTTTCTTTTTGATTTTTTCCACGAGGGTGGTCCGTTTCAGACCAAGCAACCTAGCCGCGGCATTTTTATTACCTCGCGCCTTGATCATCGCCGCAGCGATCAATTTGTTCTCGTAATCATTGACCATGGCATTGAAGTCAATTCCGTCGTCGGGGATCTCCAACGAATCGCCGATGACCGCGACGCGCCCGTTGAGATATTTTTCCGGCAGATCCTCGAGCGTGATCCGGTCGCCTTCGGTAAGAATCACCAGCCGCTCTACCAGGTTTTCGAGTTCGCGAACGTTGCCGGGCCAATCGTAGCGGAGGAAAACTTCACTCACGTCCGGCGAAACGACGAACGGGGGCCGCTTTTTCTGCCGGCAAAAGACGTCGATGAAGTGGTTTATCAGAAGCGGAATGTCGTCGCGGCGGTCCCGCAACGGCGGAATGACCAGCGGGATGACCGACAAGCGGTAGTAGAGGTCTTCCCGGAACTCGCCGGTTTCGACCATTTCGTCCAGATTGCGATTCGTGGCGGCGATAATGCGCACGTCGACTTTTCTGCTCTTGGTGGAACCCACCGGCTCGAATTCGTGCTCCTGCAAAACACGCAGGAGTTTGATTTGCAGAACGGGGCTCATGTCCCCGATTTCGTCCAGGAACAAGGTGCCGCCGTTGGCCGCCTCAAATCGCCCGATGCGGTTGGTTGTCGCCCCGGTGAAGGCGCCTCTGACGTGACCGAAGAGTTCTGATTCCAACAACGTCTCTGGAATGGCGCCGCAGTTGACCGGTATCAGGTAACGCTGCTTGCGTTTGGAGTTGTAATGCAGCGCTCGCGCGACCAATTCCTTGCCGGTGCCCGATTCGCCACAGACGAGCACGGTCGAGTCGGAGTCGGCGACCTTTTCGATCAGCCGAAACACTTCGTGCATGGGACGCGAGTCGCCGACAATACTTTCGAAGCGATATTTCTGACGAAGTTGGTCTTTGAGGCTAACGTTCTCGGTCAGCAATCGCTGGTGTTGCAGGGCGCGGTGAACGATGATCAGCAGTTCTTCGAAGTTGTAGGGTTCGGTAACGTAATCGAACGCACCCCATTTCATGGCTTCGAGCGCTTCCTCGGGTGACGAATCGCGACTTATCACCACACCCATAGTGCTCGGCACGATAGCCCGCACTTCACGAAGCAGCACGAGACCGTCAAGCTCATCGTCTTGAATTCCGGTGATCACCAGATCGTAGGGACCCTCACGGAAGCGTTCGAGACCGTCCGAACCGGTACCGGCGGCGCCGATTTCGAAACCCTTCCCGGCGAGGCTCGCCGCGAGTTCGTCGCGCCGTTCCGGTTTAGGATCGACAAGGAGGATTTTCGCGCTGGGCGCGGCGGCGATCGTCATGGAGTGTCCTCGTCACCGACGAGAAAGTCATCCAAGTTGTCGCGTGTCATATCGGGGCTGGTTTCACCTCTCTCGCGCGCCAAGCGCAAGAACATTCGTTGCACTTCGAATACACGGCGGACGATACGGTCGCGATCTTCCGGATCGATATCGACAAAACGCGCCGCGATGCGGAAGGCTTTTTCACTACCCCAACTCGGGTCGGGATCGCGCGTGCGAATGACTTCGGATACGCATACGATGGGGTGTGGCGGCATGGTTTGCATCAGCAATGCGATTTTCAACAACGTGCCGGCTTCAACGCTTTGATCGAAGGGAAACATGACGCCGCCGGCGCTGATGTTGACCGGTTGAACCGGTCCCCAGGTCTCTTCCATGTCGCGTTGCGTGAGGTAGTTGACCAATGCGTCGAGCTTCGCCTCGATGGCCGCCAGGCGATTGTTCAGCGCGTTGTTGGACAGGCGCTCGCGGGACTGCATTTCCTGTTCCATTCGCTGGGAGTGGTAGACAGGGTCGTCCAGGCCTGTGGTGAGGCGCTCTAAGGCGATACGGTCCAGCGCTTCTTGCTTGACCTGCGGATCAATGACTTCCACCCTTAGGCGCAACATGTCGCGAACACGGACGTCTTGGCGGTCTTTTTTGGAGGGGCCGGGGTAACCGTCTTGCATGTGTCCTCCGGTCGGCAGAGCCAGAAAAGTATTGGTTGCAGTAAAATAGCAAAGCGTCGGAAGTTTGACAAGCGGAAATATCAACCCTTTCCGACCATTTCGGATCGCCATTTTTACTGCCAAATTATCTCTATGATTACATAGTCTTATCTCGCGTCAACATTTTGGCTTCGCGGCCATCACCCTTCCCTTCGCCGCACGCGAGGAGCATTCCACTGGCCCGCTTCCGATTTTCCGCCGGGCCGGCGCGTTTTCCGGAACAAAACGGATTGACTAGTCCGTCCAATTGCCTTATCGTTTTTCCGTCGCCCCGGTGCCACAGCGCCGTCGACGTCTGGAGGGCCCGAAATGAAACGGGAGAAACGAGATCAAGAGCGTAAGGCGAAGACACGTCGCCGGCTCTTGGATGCGGCGGCGACGGTGTTCGTGGAGCACGGTTACCACGCCACATTGATTTCACAAATCGTCGCCGAGGCCCGCGTTGGCCAGGGCACGTTTTATCGTTACTTCCACGACAAGCGGCACATTTTCGCCGAGCTGCTGGAAGATTTTTTCGGGACTCTTCTCGCGCAGTTCGACGCCATGTCGCAACGCCTGCCCCAAGACGCCGCGGAATATCGTGAGGCATCGTTGCAGGCCATCTGGACAGCCGCGGACATCCTGGACGATCACATCGCCCTCGCCCGCCTTTTCATCCGCGAAGGCCCGTCGATCGACCGCGAATTCGCCCAGCGTATGGAAGATGTCTACGCCACGTTCGCCGGTGTCGCGGCGGCCCTCTTGGAACACGCCATCGAGCAGGGATTCGGTCGACCGAGCGACGCGAAAATCGTCGGTCAATGTCTGGTGGGTATGACTTTGCGATTGATCGACAGCGCTTGGGGCGAAGGCGCGCTGCAGCACGTGGACAAAAAAGAAATGATCAAACAGGCCGTGGATTTCGCGTTCCATGGCATTGGTGTTTTCCCTCCCACGTCGGGGCGATCCGGCGCGGCACTATCTTAACGGAGACAGCTCATGGCAAGGATGAAGGGCAAAGTCGTATTGATCACCGGCGGCGCGCGCGGCATCGGCCTGGCGACGGCGGAGAACTTCGCGAAAGCGGGCAGCACGCTGGTGCTGACCGACCTCAACGACGAGTCACTGCAAGCGGCAAAGCATCAACTGGCAAAATACAAGGTGCCGGTCGAAACATTCGTATGCAACGTCAGCAACCGCGCCGAGGTCGAGAAAACCATTCAGGCGGTCATCGCCGGGCACGGCGGTATTGACGTGTTGATCAACAACGCCGGCGTGGGCCACATGGGCGAACTGGCCGAGACTTCCTTCGATGCCTGGCACCTGCTGATGGACGTGAACTTTTGGGGACCGTTGCATCACATTTACGCCGTGCTGCCCAACATGATCGAACGGGGCGGCGGGCGCATCGTCAACGTTTCTTCGGGACAAGCGTTTCTACAATTGCCGACCTGGGGCGCGTATTCGGCGATCAAGGCGGCCTTGGGCGTGTTTTCCGAAGTGCTACATTGGGAAGTGCGCAAGCACGACATCGTCGTTACGACGGTGTATCCTTACATGGTTAATACCGGCCTATACGACGAAATCGAGGGCGACACCTTCTTCGGCAAGATGGCTATGAAACTCCTGCCGCTCTATTCTCAATCGGCCGAGACGGTGGGGCGCATCGTCTTCCAAGCGGTGCGGCGCGGCAAGCGGGTGGAGAACGTCAGTTTCTTCAATTCGCTTTTCAAAACGGCGCGTTTCTTCTCGCCGATCGGCAACACGATCAGTTGGGTATCGAATGCCTTCTTGTCCAAGGATGCGGACGAAGCGGATGTAAACGGATCGTCGACGGGCTGACCAATCTGAGGAGGAAGGGGAATGGCCACCACGCAGATCGATCGCGCGAACGCGTTACGTTGGGACGGCCGGACACGCGGTTATTACGAAGTCTACTACCTGAAGTGGAACGACGCCGCGTCGCGCACCGCCGGGTGGGTGCGCTATACGTTGACCAGCCCGCTGCCCGCCATCGGCAAACCCTATTGCGAACTGTGGGGCATCTTTTTCGACGTCGATAAGCCCGCCAATCATTTCGGCGTCCGAAATCGCTTCGCCATCGACGCGCTACGCCACGCAGACGACCCGTTCGCGGTGAACATCGGGGACGCGGAACTTACCGCCGACCGAACGCGCGGCGCAATTCACCCCTCAGCGTCGGGTTCGCTGATGTCTTGGGATCTACACATTCGGGCGTTGGATCCGGTGGCCCGCCCCTTCCCGCACGATTGGATGTACAAGGGAAAGTTCCCAACGACGAAAATCATCGTGCCGCACCAGAACAGCCGCTTCTCGGGCGTGTTCCAAGTCGGGGACCGAACCATCGAACTGCATGACGCGCCCGGTCAGCAATCGCATCTGTTCGGCACGCGGCACGGGCATCGCTGGGCGTGGGGCCACTGCAACAGTTTCGCCGAAGATGAAAACGCCGTGTGGGAAGGCCTGGACGGCCAGGTCAAACTCGGCCCTGCGCTACCGCATTTCAAGTATTTCTACGTGAAGGCGTTCGGCCAAGAATACTGGTTCAACTCGCTTTCGCAGTTGGTACTCAACGAGAGTCGTTGGGACACGAGTCGCTGGCGTTTTGGGGCCGAGAACGCCGGCGTCAAAATGACCGGCGAAATCACCACGCGCCCGGGCAATTTCGTGACCGTAGGATACATGGATCCCGACGGTGGGCTGCTTTATTGCCACAACAGCAAGATTTCCACGATGCGGTTGGAGCTCACCGGGCGTGATGGGAAAAGCATCGGCACACTCACGAGTGAAAACGGTTGCGCCGTGGAATTCGTGGACCGGCGGATCTACCCGGAAATGACCGTCTATATCTAGGCGCTTTTCGCCATGATATGTTCCAGCGCCCTGTCTTGGTCTTGGCAGATCGAGAAGAAAGCCTCCACCATATTGCCGTCGAACTGATACCAAGCGTTACGCTTGATTTCCGCCAGCGCCGTCTCGTGCGATAAGCGTTTGCGGTAGACACGATCCGAAGTCATAGCGTCGTACGCGTCGGCCAGGCTCACGATCCGCGCCAGATACGGAATATCGCGTCCCGCCAAACCATCGGGGTAGCCGTTTCCATCCCACCGTTCGTGGTGATGGCGAATGACCGCCTTTTCGTGGGGCAGCATACCCAGGGGCTGTAGGATGCGCTCGCCGATGACGGGATGCTGCTTGATGATTTCGTATTCGGTATCCGTCAAGCGGCCGGCCTTTTGCAGGATGGCGTCGGAAATGCCGATCTTACCGATATCGTGCAACGCGGCGGCGAATTGCAGGGTATTAATTTCCTCTGCGCTGCAGCCGAGTCGCCGAGCGATGAGCAGGGATATCTGGGTAACGCGGTGCGAATGCCGCTCGGTATATTTGTCCTTGGCTTCAAGCGTGGTGACCAGGGATTGCAGAGTATCGACAAGGTTTTTGTAAATAGTTTCGCAAAGGGCGTTGTTCTCAATATGCAGTGCGGCTTTTTTCAGCAGGATGTGTATGAAATTAATATCGCTGGCTGTGAAACGGCCGTTTTTCCCGTTCCGATTCTCAACCGCAAGAATACCGAAGCTTTCATTGCGAACATATAACGGCGCGATCAGGAGCGAATCGACATCGGTATCCTTGGGCGCGGCGTCGCGATAAAACGCCGTTTCGTGAGGGCCGGCCCAAGTCAGGGCATGCTCCATCTTCAGATGCTCGGCGATGGCGGCGTCCAAGGAAAAGAAAGGCGGTCGAGTATCTTTGTCCCGTTCGGGCGACTGGTTTTTGAGATAGTACAGCGCGTTTTCCTGATCGGCGATGTAGAACGCGCAGCTTTGCGCCTCGGTGATTTCGCGGGCCAATTCGGTGATGGTAGTGAATAGGTCGTCGATTCGGTCGGCGTTTTCGAGGGCCTCGTTGATCGTGTAGAGGATCGACAGTTCACGGACCTTGCGGTTCAAGCGAGCGTGGAGACCGTCGTCGTCGTCGTGGAGGTACGTCACCGGACTACTTCGTAAAATGCGGCGAATATTGTGTTCCATTTGATCGTAGCTAAAGGGCTTCGTGACAAAATCCACCGCGCCCTTTTTCATGGCGGTGATCGCGGTTTCCAGTTCGGCGAAGCCGGTCACCATGACCACGGGCAGGTCAGCCGATTCCTCCTTCACGGCCGCCAAGAAATCCAGACCGTTCAAGCGCGGCATCATGATGTCGCTGACAACCAAATCGAAGGCGGATTTGCGAAGCCGCCGCAAGCCTTCGACGCCGTCGACGGCACATTCGACATCATAGCCTTTGCGTTTGAGGAAAGCGGCAAAAGAGTGGCTGATTGCCGGGTCGTCTTCAACGATAAGTATTCTCTTGATCATCCCGATCATCCCGTCTTTTTCCTTGTGTTCTTCTCGACCGCGCCGAGTAAGTCCGATAGAAAAAAGCAGTTAATTCCCTAGAATTCTTTTCTTAAGCAGGCGGAATTCGTCGTCGTCGATCATCCCCTGTTTGTGCAACTGGGTCGCTTCCCGAAGCTTTTGCACGACGGCGTCATTGCTGCTGCCGGCCGAGCCGTTTTCTTCGCCGGCCACCCTGAACTGCACCGGCAATACCCGGTCGTGGAATCCACGCAGCCGCTTCATACCCTCGTTGATGGTCTGTTGGCGGCTGGCCAATTGGGCTTCGATTTCCAGAACCTTGGCGTCGAATTCCTGCTTGTTTTGAGTCAGCGATTCGATCATCTCGTAAGCCTTCGATAACTTTGCGGCGAGTTGCGCGCTCTCTCTTTCCAGCAAGATACGGTCGCGCGCGTTGGCGATTGTCAGGCGGATTTCTTCGATTTGAAAAGGCTTCGTGATGTAATCGTAAACACCGTCGCGGATGGCGGCCAACGCGGTATCGAGACTGGCGAATCCCGTGATGATCACCACGACCGTGGTCGCGTCTTTAGCTTTGGCGGCTTTGAGTACCTCGATGCCGCTGATGTTCGGCATCGCCAAATCGGTGAGGACGATGTCGAAATGCGTGCGGGAAATGCGGTCGATAGCCTCCCGGCCGTCCCCTGCGGTCTCCACAAGGTACTCTTCGGCCGTCAGGGTTTTTTCGAGCAACGTGCGATACATTCGCTCGTCGTCGACAACCAATATCCGCAGGGCTTTACTCATCAATCACGCCTCGCATCCTATTTAAATGCAAACATGAGCACTCGGCCATCTTTGGTGACCCAGCGCCATTCTTTGTTCCGCCAACCAACGCCCGCTACGGCGTG
The DNA here is from genome assembly GCA_030765525.1 of Candidatus Lernaella stagnicola. Taxonomy (NCBI): domain Bacteria; phylum Candidatus Lernaellota; class Candidatus Lernaellaia; order Candidatus Lernaellales; family Candidatus Lernaellaceae; genus Candidatus Lernaella; species Candidatus Lernaella stagnicola. Next base: position 30,852 of record JAVCCK010000031.1, on the reverse strand, counting down.
CATACTATTTTTTCAACAGCTCGAGGGTCTGCAGCCTCAAGCTTCGTACTGCGTCCTCTCCCGCGCTTTCCATAACGACCTGTTTCTTGCCTTCGTCAGATATCTTGACGATGTCATTGGACGGTGTTTCTGTTTTAACGGGGGGTGTGTGAGGGCGCCTAGCGAAATTCGATTTCAATTGGCGGTTGTAAGTCTGAATGATGTTCTGAATCTGATAGCTCGAAATCGACATACAACTAACTTCCTTGTCAGCCGGACCGCATTCGAAAGGATCATCGGCACTTCGATGAAATTCCTAAACCCCGAATTCATCGGTGTCGCTCTTTTTCACGCTCTGACGGAGGGGGAAGCGGGCGGGATTCCGAAAAACAACCGTTATTGCTTGATGTTGAAATCGTCCCCAGTGATAAACTCGCGCCAGTTCTCAATATGGGGCGCCAGTTCGTACTCGAGTAGATCAGCCAAGGAAACGTAGTCCTCTTTCTCCTGGCTAGCCAGAATCGATTTGCTGATCGCAACGGACTTTGAAAGAAATTCTTCAATGTTATCGCTGGCTTCGAAGCCCTCAAAGCTCGATTCCACGAAACGAAGGACTTCCGAAATGTAATCCATGAACAGGGATATCCGGTCCAATAGGCCGCTAAGGTTCTTCGCCGCCTCGTTGGCGAGACCGCCGCGAATCTGGTCGGCGGTTTCAATACATTGAGACCGAATCATATCCAGCAACGTGGCACCGTCTTCAAGGCTGCGGTGGAGCACTTCGACAACGCTTTCTACTGTGAATTCAATTATTTCACCCTCAATATCCGGTGGGGGAAACGGCCCGGACGGGTCCGGCAACACGGTGGGATGACCGTCGATGGCCACTTGGGTGATGATTCCCGATTGCCATTCCGGCTGGGCGCCAATTAAGTCAAAAAGCTCGCCCGCGGTGCCCCAGGACTCAGCGGAACTGAATTCTTTTCCGTTGATCAATATTTTCATGATTCCTCCCCGGACCGTAGCGCTGAGTTAGCACTGATCGTTTAGTATCCGACCCGCGCCGTTTTCGGTAACGTTAGAAGCATTTCTACACCGCCGTCGGGTTGGTTGCCACCGGAAATCGATCCCCCGAGTTGCCGCATCACCTCGTGACAGACGGCCAATCCGGCCCCGGAAAGTCGCCCCTCTGGGGCAAGCGCGGCGGCATGCGGCTCGAATAGCGCTTGCTGTTCTTCTTCGGTGAATAATGCGCCGTCGTCGCGCAAGCTGATCGTTATTCCGCCGTCCTCTGCATGGCAGCTTTGGATCGCCAGCGTCCCTCCCCTTGGCATGCCGCTTGTAGCACTAAGCATCACATGGAGCAATACCTGCTGGAACTTGCCCAACTGCGTATGGACCATCCACCGGTCATGAATGTCGACGTTGATCTCGATGTTTTGTTTTCGAAGGCTTCTCTGCAACAAAGTGGCAACCTGCTGGACGACACCGGCCAAAGACGCGGTTTCTTGCCGTTCCGGATCGCGGGTCGCGATCGTGAGCAAATCGCCGGCCAGTGTTTTGGCTCGCTCGCTGGTTTCAAACACGACGTCGACGACTCGCTCGTGGTCTTCCAACGATCCCGACATTTGCGCCAATTGGGCAAAACCCCTGACCCCGCCGATCAGGTTGTTGACTTCGTGGGCCACGGCGGCGGCAAGCAGGCCGACGTCGGCCATCCGCTCCGCACTTATCAGCGCCTGCCAGATGGACTGGTGGTCATCCAGCCTGTTGAACGGCATGGTTCTGCCGTGCCGTGATTCGTATCTGGTGACCGGTCCCTGATTTTCGGCAAGTGACTCAATCGTACGAAGGACCTGGTCCACATCGTCGGTTGCGGTCAGCACCGCGTGGGCGTCGCCGTTTTCGAGCACGTCGGCGGCGACATTCGGATCAGGTCCTGCGACGAGCAGAATACGTCGCACATCGGGATGGTCATGCCGCAAACGGCGCAGCAATTCCCGCCCGGCCATATCGGGTAGGTTTTCGTGGATGATGCCGACGCCCACACACTCCCACGGGGTCATCTCCAACGCCTCGGTGGCACTCATCGCCAACATCATATGCCGCTCGCCGAGGGGTTTGCCGCCGCCGGGCACGTCGCTTCTGGCGCCGGCGACGAACAAAACGCTCTCGTCGCCGGTCAAAGTCGGTCGCTCAGGTTGCTTCGGATCCATGTTCTCGTCCTGGTAATGCCTTCCTCCAACGAAACTTTTGGTCGCCAATGGAGCAGGGTTTCGGCCGTTTCGATGTTGGCTTGGAGTTTTTGTATTTCCGACTGCGGATGGATATGCGGCACGTGCTTGATGCGGGCGTCGTCCGCGCAAATCATCCCCGCAAGTTCGTTGATGGTTACGTCCCGACCGGTGCCGGCGTTGATCACGCGGCCCACCGCTTTTTTGGAAAACGAGGCGGCAACGCAAAACGCGGCGCAATCTTCAACGTAGAGCAAGTCCCGGGTTTGGGTGCCGTCGCCGTAGATGTCCAACGTGTCGCCGGTTGCGTCGCGATGCAGGAATATGCTGACAACGCCGCCTTCGCCGGTGCTTTTTTGCCAAGGGCCGTACGTGTTAAACGGTCGCAGGATGACCGTCGGCAAGCCGTAAGTATGATGGTAGCTTTCGACGAGCTTCTCGGCGGCGAGCTTGGCCGCGGCATAGGGCGAAGCACAGAGCGTCGGATGGTTTTCGTCGATCCCGCGCGGATCGTTCGAGCCGCTGTACACCATGCACGTGCTCATGAACGAGAAGGCGGCGCCGGCCCGGCGCGCGTGTTCGAGCAACGAGAAGGTGCCGGCTACGTCGGCCTTGAAGACCGCATCGGGTCGATCGATCGATTCCTGCACATTGATTTTCGCCGCCAGGTGCAACACCAAATCGAAACGGTAGCGATCGAACAACTCGCCGACAATCACGGAGTCGCCCACGTCGTCCACCGCGAGCCGCATGAACTGGGGGTGACCGACGAACTCGGCGAGGTTGGCCTCACTGCCGTTTTCCAGGTTATCCAGCACGACCACGCGAGGCGGCCGGAAGCGAAAATCACCGCTGCCGCCGGCGAGCAATTCGCGCACGACCCAGCGGCCGATGAAGCCTGCGCCGCCCGTAACCAACACCGAGCGCGGCGTCAACGCGAAACTCCGGGGAAGAGCTCGGGACACGTTGCGCGAAGCAGGTCTCCGATTTCCTCTTTGCTCAACAAGGGACCGGCTTCGGAGGAATGGATTCCGGGGGGCAGCGGCTTGCCGGCCGGCCGGTCGGTTTCTCCGATCTGCGGCTGCACCACGAAGTAGTCGCCGATATCGAAGGTGCGCGCGGCTTCTTCGGACGTAACGAGTTCTTCGTGAAGCTTTTCGCCTGCGCGTATGCCCACGATGCGCAAGTGTTTTTCATCGACGGGCAAGTTGTGCAACGCGAGCAGTTCCTCGGCCAAATCCAAAATGCGGATCACCGGCATTTTTCGAATGAGTACTTCTCCGCCGCGACAGAGCGTCAGCGCATCGAGAAGCAAGTCGACGCTTTCGTCCATCGTGATGACGTACCGGGTCATGTCCGGATGCGTGACTTCGATGGGCAAGCCGAGTTGGAGGCGTTGCACGAAAGTGGGGATCACCGAGCCGGAACTAGCCAACACGTTGCCGAAACGCACCGAGGCGAAGGTGCTGGTCCGTCGTCCCTTGTATTGGTTGGCGGCGACCATGAGTTTCTCGGCCATGAGCTTGCTGGCGCCCATGGCGTTCGCGGGATTGACGGACTTGTCGGTGGACGTAAAGACCACCTGCGGGATTTCGTGATCGAGGGCCGTATCGATGACGTTCTGCGTGCCGACAATATTGGTGCGAATCGCCTCGAAAGGATTGTATTCACAACTCTCCACGTGTTTGAGCGCAGCCAGGTGGAAGACGATGTCGCAGGTTTCCATGGCTCGCTTGAGGCGCTCCCGCTCGCGTACGTCGCCGATGAAAAAGCGCACGTTGGCGTGCTGGGCCCATTGGTCGCGCAGGAAATACTGCTTGTTTTCGTCGCGCGAAAAAATTCGTACGGCCCGGGGATGGTAGGTGAACAGTCGCTTTGCCAGAGCCACGCCGACGGTTCCGGTGCCGCCGGTGATCAGAACAACCTTGTCGCGGATTAATTGTCTCATTGTCTCAGCCGCCATCCGGAAACCTCAAACGACGGCGGGGAAACGAGTGCCCCGATCGCCGGAAAGAGTTCGTGGAAAGTTTATTTACACGTCGCCTGAAATAATGGACGGCGGTTTGCCCAATTTCAAGCCGCGTCCGTACCCGGCGATGGCTTTCTGGCCTTTTCGCACGTGTTGGATGTGTCGGCCCATTTCATCGAGCAGTTCGGTGAGTATCTTTTGGTTGATTTGGTTTTCCGCGTTCGCCTGGTCGACGGCGTCCTGACGGATTTGGTTGAGTTTGCCGAGGCGGTCGCGTTGCTCTGCAGAAAGCGAATCGCGCTCGAGTCGGTCGGTCATGGCGCTGAGTTTCGCATCGAGTTTCATGATGCGCTCGAACACCGCGTCGCAGAGGTCCTGCACTTTACCGAACAAATCGAGATTGGCGTCGGCGAGGGCTTGGCGTTTTTCGAGTTCACGGTCGCGCAGTTCACGTAGGGCTTTGATCTGCTGTGCGATCAGGCTTTCGTATGTCGCGATGGCGGACATTACACGCTGATGCGCACGTAGCTGTCTTCGTTGGCGACGTTCTTCTTCTTCATGATTTCGGCTTGTTCGGGCTGCGTGGCCGTCAGTTCGGCCAAGGGTTTTTTGGCCAGGTCGGTCCAGGCCGAGTACAAGATCTTAATGACCTTCATCGCTTCCATCAGCGCGCCGATGTCGTTGCCGATGTTGGCTTTGATCAACCGGTCGTTGATGAAGTCGTACAAGCGCTCGAGGTTTTGGGAAAGTTCGGGAGCCTGGCTGTGATCCAGCGTGCTGCGTAACTCGTTGATGATGGCCAACGATTTGCTGATGGCTTGTCCCTTCGCAGCAAGGTCTTTGTTGTGCATGGCTTGTTGCGCTTGACTGCAAAAACGGATGGCGCCTTCGTACAACATGATCAAGAGTTTCAATCGGTTCGCGGTACTGACATTTGTGGTGCGGTACGACGCGAAGTTGGCTTGTTTCCTCTGGTAAGACAGCACGTTTGTTCCTTCCCTTTCGCTTGAGGGCACTTACAACAAGGCCGACAAGCCGGTGATCGCTCCGCTCATATTTTGCAATTGGGCCAAAGCCAACTCCATTTGCGTAAATTTGCCGGTGAGCCGTTCCCGAATGCGTTCCAGGTTGAGTTCCACTCGATTTATTCTCTGGTCGGTATAGCGAATCTGGCTATTGATCGACTCCTCTTTGATTTTCAAAATGCCGTTCGTGCTATCCATATAGCGATCGATCATGCGATCGAATTCCTCGAAGACACCGGCGGTAAACGTCACGTCGCCGTACGAGCCGATTGACTGCCCGGTAAAGTAAATTGCCAGCCCTTCCACCGGCGTATCGTTGGCGCCCATCAACGTGTTTTCGCCGTAACTGTACGTGGCGTACCCGCCAATGGTGCCGGCCAGATTCTCGCCCACACCGGTGATATCGACGGCATACGTGCCGGCCTCGGTGTTCTCACCGCTTCGCAAGAAGGAAACGGCCGAATTTTCCGTCGTACCCGCGGCGGTCAGAAGCTGCACAACGTCGTCGAAATCATCTTCCAGGGCGTCGGTCAAATCGCCGTCGTCGATTTCCAACCGGCCTTCGCGATTGTTGGAGATGCCGATTTGCGACATCAGTGTGTAATCGCCGCCGTTGGAGATTGTGGTGTAGGTGATTTGGCGCAACCCCCGAATCAGACTGCGCAGCATCGGGTCGCGATCGGTCGCGCCGGTGCCGGTCTTTTCATCGAGGTAATCCATCAAGCCGTTGTACTCTTCGACGAAGGTGGAAATGTTTTCCTTGATGGCTTCGGCGTTGCTGGACACGCCGATCATGTATTCGTTATCGGCGTCGATTTTCTTCAGTGTCACGTCCAACCCGGTGACGATATCCGTAACCTTATTGGAGCTGCTGTAAACATCCACGCCATCGAACAGAGCGTGAGCATTCGCGGCTGTGGCGGTTTCGGTGAACGCCGGGATGGTATCCGGACCGCTCATGCTGCTCGTGTCGATCGTGATCGTATTGTCTTCGCCGGTTTCGTCGGAACTGATGATCAAACGATACGGCGTCGAAGCGTCGCCATCGTCCAGGATCGAGGCACTGATACCGGGCTTCGGATCGTCGTCCTCGTCAAGGCCCCAGTCCAGACTATTGATGGCATCGCGCAGCCCCGCCACGGTGTTGTTGGAGCTGTCGATGGTCACATCGCGAAACTCGCCGGAACCCAACGTAACGCGGACCGTTCCGGTGCCGATGTTGTCGTTCACGCTGGAGAAACCCTGACTGACTTCCTTTTCGTAGGTCGCCAGGGACAAAACTTTCAATGTGTGATTGGTCGCCTGTGCGGTGGAATCCGCGGCAACCTGGAAATGTTCGTCGTCTTCGTCGTTGGTGGAGATAGAGACTTTTTGAAACTCTCGTTGGGTATTCATCGAAGAGATGACCGAGCGAAAAGACGAAAGCTTGGTGCGCAACTCGGACAAGACGCTGAGCCTGTCCTGCTGCGCCTCTTTCTTGCCCTCCAGGCGGTCGAGCGGGCGACGCTCGATAATCATGAGTTGGGCAACAATACCCTTGGTATCGATGCCCGAGATGCCTGAAAAACCGACGCCCGACGAAGACATAAATTAACCCTTTTTTCCGCAAGTTAACGTTAACCATCGGCAGGCACAGGTTACCGCGTTAGCGAAACCTCGCGCCTAGGTTACTATTTTCACGAGCAGACCTTTGAACGCATCGTTGGGTTCGTTGAGTCGTTTCATAACCTTGGCCGCTTTGAGCATTTCCTCCTGTGGAATCTCTAGTAAAACTTCACCGGAGTCGCGGTCGAGAACCCTAACGATCACGCGTTTAAGATCAGGATCTTCCGCGAATTGCAGCCTTGTTTTTTTGACTTCGTATCCCAGCGATTGTGTTAGATCATCGAGGGCCTTCGTGGCCAATGTCGACAACCTCGAAACGGTCTCTTTCCGCACCGCTTCCTGGCCGGGGTCGGCGGCTACCGCCTTTTTGACCACCGGAGAGGATGCTTCGGCCGGCGCGTTTATCGATCTGGTTGAATCGTCTTGGTTGCTACCCGCCCGCGTTTTGCCTTTCGGTAAGAGAGCCTTTGCCGTCTGCGCCACTGACTCTGGTTTGGTAACCGAAGTCATCACTATGCCTCCCGTCCTACTAGTCCCTGGCGTGTGTTTTACCACACGCCAGGGACCCACACACTATAAAACTCTTAGGCGAGTAGGCTCAACGCGACCGTGGGCGACTGATTCGCTTGTGCAAGGATGCTGATACCCGCTTGGACCAAGATCGAGTACTTGGTCAGATTCGCCGTTTCGGCCGCGATATCGGCATCGCGAATCCGCGATTCGGCGGCGGTCAAGTTTTCAACCACAGTGTCGATGTTATTGACAACCGACTCAAGGCGGTTCTGCAAGGCGCCGAGATCGGAACGACGAGTAGCAACTGTTTCGATCGCCGAGGATACCGTACCCAAGGCGCTCTGCGCGTCACCGACAGTGGAAATCGTTGAAGTCAGGCTCAAGGCCACCGCGTCAACGTCGCCAATGGCAATGTTCAAGGTGTCGTTGCTGCCGTCGGACAGACCGATCTGGATGGCGACACTCAGGGTGCCGTCCAAAAGGTTGGTCTCGTTAAACTTCGTCGCATCGGCAATGCGCGTGATTTCACTGAGCATTGCATTGTACTCCGCGGACAAGAACCCGCGCTCCGTGTCGCTCAACGTTCCGTTGGCGCTCTGCTCGGCCAGCTCTTTCATGCGAACGAGCATGTTGTTGGTTTCGTCCATCGCGCCTTCAGCAGTCTGGATCATCGAAATGCCGTCACTGGCGTTTCGGGATGCCTGACCCAGGGCGCGAATGTTGGACCGCAATTTCTCAGAAATGGCCAAACCCGCGGCGTCGTCACCGGCTTTGTTGATACGGAAACCGGAAGACAGACGTTCCAGGGCGCGGCCCAAGCCGGCGTTACTGCGGTTAATTTGTCGCTGGGCATTCAGAGAGAGTACGTTGTTGGTAATTCGGAGTGGCATTAGAAACCTCCTTGTTCATGAGTTCGTTACGTTCCGTGTAACAATGAATGTAAGTTGATCGGCTTCCCGATCGGTGGCCGGTCAGCCGACCAATTGACCTAACCGCGAAATCCTCCTTTCCATTTTTTTTGAGTTTTCAACCGTTCACTTCTTGTTATCGGCATTTGTCAGCAAAGCTTAACGAGAAAAGCTGTCAACTGCAAAAAATATTATTAGCGGTGAAAGATAAATGAAATCAGATAATTACTTGGTCTCACCTTCAGTAAAGTGAGAAGCGCGCAGTTCGGGAAAGAGCAAATGCCGCGTTGAATAGGGCGCATCTTTCAGCACAACCTGCCGGCCAATGAGTCGTTCGGCGTGAATAATGATGGGCCCTTTAAGGTTAGCGGTCATCTCGGCCGGGTCGGGGCGCAAGCTGAGAATCACCAAAACGTGCAACTCTTGGGCGCTTGTCACGCGCAACGCGGCCAGTTCGTCGCGTTTGATCTTGATGTGGTAATCCGGGAAAAACATTTTAGGATCGGTGATCGGCACCGCGAGTTCACCTTCGTCAAGCGACTGTAACCACTTAAAAGGAGAATCTTTTTCATGATCCAGCATGGCAAAACGCTGTGATTTCGGGAACCCCAGCAGCCCACCTAGAAGGTGAATCACCTTGTCGGTGCGTACTTCGATTCGCCCGAAGCGAGTTGTTTCCACCGAGATCATTTCAACCTTTTGTTCTTCGCTCACGGCTTATCCTCACTCGTCCTCGGCCGGTGCGGCCTGGGCTTTACGCTCGCGTACCAAATCCATGGCGGCTGTCATTTGGTCGGCCGTCGCGGCTGCAGCTACGCGGTTTTCTTCTTGAATACGGAGATACACTTCTTCCCGATGAACCGTTACATCCGAGGGGGCCTTGATACCTATTTTTACTTGGTTTCCACGAATCTCTTGAATATACACCTTGATGTCGTCGCCTATGGCGATCATCTCGCCGGACTTCCGGGTCAAAATCAGCATTAGCCGTCTCCAGGATCTCCAGACCCCAATGTCAAAGGTACAGCATGCAAGCTATCGGAGAACGCCCCTGTATAGTGGTTAGGCGGTGATAAATCAACCGCCCTGCCCCTTGCGTATAATGTAAAATAGTTTCTTTATGCGAAAAAGTCCAGGAAGTTTTGATTGAGCAAGCGGGCGGATATCAAACGGTTGGCTTCCAAGATCTGCTCTTGTTGCGCGAACTCGGTGGTTACTTCGGTTATGTTAATGTCTTCTACGTCGGACATAATCGCGATAAAGGAATCGCGCAATTCGTAATTATCCTCTTTGGCAATTTCGATCCGATTGGCGCGGGCGCCGTTGATTGTCGTCCACATCAATGTTTGATCCAATGCGTCCCCCAAATCCGCGATGCGGCCACTGATGGCGGCCCGGTCGCCACTGGCGACATCGATCGCCGTATCCTGCAACAACTGCATGATGTCCAACGGTCCCTTGAACACCTCTTCGCCATTGAGGTTGATCGCCATGAACTCGCCCTGGGCGACCTCAACCTCGATGTCCTGCCCCGGCGCACCACCGAGGTAGTTACCGGCGTCATCAAAGGGCGCGGTCGTGGTTTCGTAACCGGAGAAGATAAAGCGGTCTCCGAACTTGGTGTTGGCGTTTCGCAATACCTCTTGATAGATGTTGTCCATTTCGGCGGCGGCTTGAAGAAATTCATCCGGGCCCGTGAGAGGGTTGTTGACGCTCACGGCCAATTCAATGTTCCGTTGCAGCCGTTCCACGATATTGTTCATGGCGACATCGGTTTGCGACGAGTACGTTTCGGCGGTGCTGATATTGCGTTCGAATTGGTCGAAGCGAGAGATCAACTCGCGCAACTCGAGCACTTTGGTCGTGCCGACCGGATCATCGGACGGCCGGTTGATTCGCCGCTGCGTATATAGTTGTTCCTGTAGTCGGTAGTATTTGTCTAGATTCACGCCGATATTACGACTGACATTCTGAAACATCATGCTCGTGGTGATTCTCATTTCACCCTCCTAGTACTCGTATCGGCCGGGCCGGCGACGTTCCTGAAACCTTTGTTACTGCCGCAGGTTGTTCAAGATATCGGCCAAATCGCTGGCCGTATTGATTAGCCGCGCCGCCGCTTGATAAGCCTGTTGGTAGCGAACGAGGTTAGCCATTTCCTCCTCGATGGACACGCCCACTTGGCTTTCCCGGTACGTTTGGAGCTGATAAAGAATGGCCTCGGTCTGCTGCACCTGCCGCTTCGTATTTTGGGTTTCGATACCGATTTCGCCGACTAGCGTGCCATAGAATTCGGACAGCGTTTGCGTACCACCGCTCAGCACGTCCACGCTTCGTAACTCCCCAATCAAATTGGCGATACGGTTATCGCCCGTGGCGTCGATTTCGCCGGCGGCGATGGCATTCAAGTCTGCTTTGATCGCCGGGTCGATTTCGATGAGCCGCGCCGCGTCATCCGCGGTTGCCAGAGGCGCAAAGAAATTGATGCCGGTGTTGCCGTTCAGGTTAAAGCCGGTCGTGTGCAGGGCGTTGACTTCGTCGACCAGGGTGAACGCCATTTCGTTCAGCCTGGCTTTCGCGTCGGAAACCTCGGTGTCGCGCGTGTAGATCATCCCTCCTAGCCTGCCGCCGCTGATTTCGCCCGTGATGTTGGCTTCCTGACCGCTGGAGCTGACAAAGTACACGTCGAAAAGGTTTTCGTTGGCCGCGTTGGCGCGAACTTCCAGTTGCGCCGACTGGTTGCTTTCCACCAGGGTTCGCCCCAAACCAGTCGACAAGTTAATGCTGCCGTCGGTAAGTTCGAAGTAGGAAAAGTCGATTTCCTCGGCCAGGCTCGATAAATACTCGTTACGCACCGTACGGTAGTCGAGGGCGTCACCGCCGCCGTTTTCGATGCTGGAGATACGCGCGTTGATGTCGCCAAGTTGTCGAAGAACGCCGTTGATGTCGGCAACGGTTTCCTTCACTTCGCTATCGACGCTGCGCTGCATCGAAGTCAGTCGTTGGTAGGTGATGTGGAATCGTGACGCGAGAACTCCCGAGGTGCCGCGCAGGCTGCCGCGCTCGGCCGCGCCTTGCGGATTGTTGGCCAGATCCGACCAGGCGCTCCAAAAGTCGCTCAGCGTCGCGGCCATACCGGAGCTTTCGCTGGACTCGTTGAACATGTCTTCCACTTCACCGAGCACCGTGCCGCGGGCGTTGTAGTAATTGTAATCCATCATGCCGAGCCATACGCTGCGATTGAAAAAGCGGTCTTCGGCCCGCTGAACGGTCGAAATTTGGACGCCCGCCCCGCGGAAATCAATGCCTTGGTTGTCGTTCTGCCTCGTGCCGAAAATCGATTCCTGGCGCGCATAGCCCGGGGTGTTGATATTGGCGATATTGTGCGCGGTGACTTCCATGGCCATTTGCTGCGCGTTGATGCTGGACACTCCGATGGACATCAAATTGGCTAGACCCATGACTCATATCCTCCCGCTGCCGGCCACGCTGGGACCGTGCGCGGTGGGACCACGTACGATTTCCTCATACGTTGGCGGCTCTTGTATCTCTTGGATGATGAGGCGACGCAGGTTGATGACGAGCCGTAAACTGTGATTGATACGCTCGCCGTTATCCTGAATTCGACCGGCCATGTCGTCGGCTAGTTGGCCGAACACATGGCGGACCTTCAGCAAAGTATCCCGTAGCTTCCCCGGGGCGTGTTCAGCCAATTGTTTGAGGGTAGCCTTTTCCTCGAGACCGAGGGCCTGCGCGATGCCCGAGGCGATCTCCTGCCGCTGGTAATCAAGTTCCTGCACGCGGTTGTGCAACTGCACTTTCGCACCGACGATCGTGGCCAAACCCTCGGTGTCGAAACACGCAATGGCGCCTTTTTCCTGTTCGAGCAGCACGCGCAGATCACTGAACGCGGCAAGTTGCTCGCCCAGTACGGCTATTAATTTTTGGTATTCGGTATTCATCCGAACCATCCCTTTCCAGACCCAACCGGTAGTCTCCGGTTATCTAAAGGAAAGGGAGGCGCCTTGGTTAGCGATACAAGGATTCGATCAAGGACGTATTGATCATTGCCTCGGCGATTTTGTCGGCCGGGCGTTCATAAGTACCCGCCTCGACTTCCGCCTTGATCTTGTTTACCAGAGCCATCCGCACTTCATCGCCGGCTTTTACATCGGCGCCGATCTGCTGCAGGCTGACCGCCTCTTCAGAAAAAGTGACTTTCTCTTCGGGCATGGTCGCCGCAGCTTGTTCCGGATTAACCGCTTGGTTCTGGGTCTTGGATTCAGCCTTGTGCACCGCATTTTGAATTTGAACTACATTTTCATTTTGGACTTTCATCCACGGTCTCCCGTTGTGTTCTAAATCACGTTTCGGAATCCTACCAGATTCCTTTAGCTCTTTTTAGGATTATTCCTAACTTTTTTTCCTATGGTAGGGGGGATTCCGTCGCGAAGTGGTCCAAAATGGATCAAAAATTGGCCCATCCTTACCTTTTGTGGTCCGATTGTCACAGAGCGTTTATACGGGTAAAGTCTGCCCGTTTCTCGATCATCTAATCGGCAAAATCTGCCTGCGTTCGGGCCGCATTAACAGCCGCCGCGTTTTGATACGCGCCGGATGCCTGGGCGGTCGTGGATTTCAAATCTCTCAGTTCGGGTCGCGTGTTTACCATCCAGTCGTAAATCATCGTGCTCAACCCGAATTGGCGCGTGTGACTCATCTCCCGAGAAAGATACTCATCCTGCATGGATTCGTACACGCGCGTAGCGTTGTTGTCACCGAAAAGCCCTTGTTTCATCGTGGTTTTTCGCATCGCGCGAAACATCATATGAAGGAACATTTCCTCGAAACCCTCGGCCACTTTCCACAACTTTTGCGCCTTCCCGGCGGAGCTTGGGTCCTGCGCAACGTGGTCGAGGCGAGCGGCCAAAGCGGCAGGCTGCCCGGTCTCGACCAGAGGGGCGATGGCGTCGGCGTTGAGGATCGTCATCTCGTTCATCTTCAGTTCCTCAAATGATCTCCAGTTGGGCCTGTAAAGCCCCGGCAGCCTTGATTGCTTGCAATATCGCTACCAAGTCCCGCGCCGAGACGCCCACGGCGTTGAGCGCGGTGACCAAATCGCCGATGGAAGTTTGTATCGGCAACATGAACATCTGCCCACCGTCCTCGGTGACCACCACGTTCGTGTTTTGTGTCACGACGGTTTGGCCGCCCGAAAGAGCTCCCGGTTGGCTGATCACCGGTGTCGTGGCGATCTTCACATGGATGTTTCCGTGGGCGATGGCCACAGGCGACAGGCGCACGTTCGAGCCCATCACCACGGTGCCGGTTCGTTCGTTGACAATGACCTTGGCGATTGTCTCGGGCTGGACGTCGACGTTTTCGATACGTGCCATCAGCGCGGGGATGTTTCCCTTGTACGCCTCCGGAACCGTGAGGCGGATCGTCCGACTGTCCACCGCGCGCGCCCCCTCGCCGCCCAGGTCTTGATTGATGGCGTTGGCGGCGCGCATCGCCGTGGAGAAGTCTTGGCTACTCATCGCGATGGTAACTTCCTTCAACGCGTTCAGCATCACGGTGACTTCGTGTTCCACCATCGCTCCGGACGGCACGATACCCGCCGTCGGGTGGTTTTTCGTTACGCTGTCGCCGCCGCCGCCCGCCGCGTAGCCGCCGATACTCACGGCGCCCTGCGCCACGGCGTATGTTCTACTATCGGGTCCTTTGAGCGGGCACATAATGAGCGTGCCGCCTTGCAGACTTTTCGCGTCGCCGACCGACGACACGGTTACGTCGAGCTTTTGCCCCTGGCGGGCGAAGGGGGGCAGCGTCGCGGTAACCATCACGGCGGCGACGTTGCCGCTTTTGATGTCGCGCTGTTCGACTTTGACGCCCATGGAGGTCAACATGTTGAGGATGCTGTTGGTGGTCGAGCGCATCGAATTGCCGTCACCCGTTTTGTTGAGACCGACGACCAATCCGTAACCGACTAACTGGTTGGAGCGCACTCCGCCGAAGTCGGCAATATCCTTAAGACGCGCGGCGCCCGCCGGAACAGCAAACGCCACCGTTACGAAAATCGCGATGAGCCATGCCAAGCGTTTCATGCCTTCCTCCCTAGAACGGCCAGACGTTATCGAAAGCCCGCATCATCCAGCCGGGCTTCTGTTTGTCACTCACGACGCCCTTGCCGTAGTAGGTGATGCGGGTGTCGGCAATGCGCGTGCTTTTGATCGAATTTGTGGAGTCGATATCCTCGGGGCGGGCGATTCCCGACAGCGTGATGATCTGCTCTTCGCCGTTGACCTTGATCATGCGTTTGCCGCGGATCAACAGATTCCCGTTCGGGTACGATTCCACGACCGTGCACGTCATGGTGGACACGACCTTCGTTTCCCGCGAAGTTTCGCCGGTGCCGTTGAAATCATTTTTCGTCTTGGCGGCCACCAGCGAGTCCAGATTCATGTTCGGCCGCGAGCGCGCCAAGCTTTGTTCGAAACCGAGCAATCCTTGGATACCCGCGCCGACACTGCTTTCGCGTCCGGTTTTGGTTTTCGCTTTGCCGGTGGCGGAGCTGTCCTCGACGATGGACACGGTCACCAAGTCATTGATGAACGCCGCGCGGTGATCGCTGATCGGATTGCGGAACTGCTCGCCTGGAAAAATACTGCCCAGGCCCCGCACCGGGCCCGAGCGGCCGGGAATGTAGTTGTCGGTAAAATCGACCACTTTGTACCCGTTGATCGGCGAAAGCGGCGCAGATTTGGCGCTGATGCAACCGGCCATCAGCAAGACCGCCGCCAGCAACACAAGCGCCAGCACCAACGTCGAGCCCGTGAGGCTTTCCCGACGCCGGCGGTTTTTTTCTTCCATGCGGCTGAGAGTCCGGTCATACACACCCGCCCCGAGCCAATCATGAATCAAACCCGCCTGTGGCCGCCTGGCGGGCTTGCGGTTTTCCTCAACATCCTTTTTCAAGGCGACTTTGACGAGGTTTTCTTCCATCGAAATCTCTCCTTAGAACAGCACGACCACGGTGTTGCTGTTCTCAACCCGCGCGTGAACGACGCGCTTACTCTGTACGTTTTCAACGCGAATCACTTCGCCCAACGCGCCGTTTTCCTTCGCGACGCCAAACGCGGTAACGACCATCTTGTCACGCCGTGCGACAACCACCACGGCGTCGCCGCGCCGTACGACCGGTACCGGATCGAGCGCCGCTTCGGTAACGATTTCTCCCTCGCGGATCGTGTGTCGAATCCGCGCGCCCAGGAGCTTGCTCCTATCGGTTTCCGGCAAGGCCCGGATATCGGCCAGGTCGACCCGCTTGGGCACCAGGTCGCGATCGGAAAGCAACACACCCCGGTTTAGTTGGTGCGCCGCAACGTAGACCGTCGCCTGCACATGCACCCGCACGGTGAACGACCCCCGCCCGGCCGGGTGACCATCGACGCGGTATTCCACGACGTAAGTATGCGTGCCGGCGAGGTTGTCACTGGGGCTGTGATAGATCCGCGCCGCCACGTGACCGGGCTCAGCGGTAAGCGGCATATGGTCGCGCACGATTTCTATGTCGTACCGATCGGCGGGCCACGGTGCGCGGGAGCGGATGTGTTCGATCACGACTTCGCGGCCGGTTGCCGGGTCGATTCGGAAGCCGGGCCGCTCAACGCGGATGCGCGGCGGCGTGGCGATGTAGTCGAGGCCTGCGTCTGCCAGTTTTTGTTTGACGTAAGCGCCGCTGAGCGTGCGGGACTGCCCGGGATGGGGCGATTTCATCAGCACGACACGACGAAGATGGTCACCTGCCGTGACGCCCGCCGCCTGCACCAGATGCGCCAGGGTAATCTGCTCGCCGCGCACGGTAACGGTCTCGGGCACCATCGGCGCGTCCGCCTCGGACCAAGCGAGGCTTGCCGCCGCCAGCGACACGAGAACCACGATGAGCAGGCGTTTGATCATTCCGTCACCCTTATCCAATCACTCGGGTGGCCGCTTGCAGCATTTCGTCCGCTGTGGAGATGACGCGCGAACTGGTTTCGTAAGCGCGCTGAGCACTGATCATGTTGACCATCTCCTCCACAAGATTGACGTTGCTCATTTCCAAGAAACCCTGGGCGAGAGTGCCAAGGCCGTTTTCGCCGGGAGTACCCAACTCCGGCGTGCCCGACGCGCCGCTCTCCAAGTGCACGTTGCGGCCCATGGCCCGCAAACCGGCGGGATTGGCGAAGCGGGCGACTTGAATCTGGCCCACTTCCTCGGATGTCGCCTCGCCGGTCTGCGTTACGCTCACAGTGCCGTCCGGCGCGATCGTGATGTCGGTGGCTTCGGCGGGAATCGAGATTTCCGGTTGGAGCACGTACCCGTCGGGAGTGACCACGGTACCCTCCGAATTCAAACGGAAGTTGCCAGCGCGGCTGTAGGCGAGTTCGCCGTTGGGCAGCAGCACTTGGAAGAAACCGTCGCCCTCGACCGCGATATCCAAGTTGTTTTGGGTCTGCTGGAAATCGCCTTCAGTATGAATTTTTTGGAGGCCGCCGGTACGAACGCCGAGACCAACCTGTACGCCGCCCGGACCGGCGGTGCCGGCGGCGGTAAGCGAACCGGGCGCTTTTTGGGTCTGATAAAGCAGATCCTGGAAGTCGACGCGGCTGCGCTTGTAACCCGGCGTGTTAACGTTGGCCAGGTTATTGGAAATGACGTCGATTTTCAGTTGTTGGGCTTCCATCCCGGTCGCCGAAGACCAAAGAGCGCGCATCATAATCGTATCCTCCTTCGGGCCGCGTTAGCTCGGCATCTGGCCGAGTTGTTGGGTGGCGCGCTGGTTGAGTTGGTCGACCAGCATGATCACCCGTTGGTATGCTTCAAAAGACCGTCCGGCTTGAACGATCCCGACAACTTCGTGAACCAAATTGACGTTGCTTCCCTCGACCACCCCTTGGCGAACATCCGGTGTTTCCATCGGCGTGGCGCGGGTTAATTGCGTGGGGCGAAACAGCTTGCCGCCGGCTTTCTCCAGGGTTTCGGGATTCTCGATGTGGGCAATTTGCAGCCGGCCGATTTCCTCGCCCGCCTGATACAGCAGACCGTACTCGTCGAAGACCAAGTCCACGGCCAAACCGTCCTGGAGCTGCAGCGGGCCGGTGTCGCCCACGACAATGTTCCCCTCCGTGGTCACTAGTTGCCCTTCAGCGTCGAGTTGGAAGTTCCCGGCGCGGGTGTACATGGTGCCGTCGGGGGTGTCGATCGTAAAAAAGCCGTCGCCGGCGATGGCGACGTCGAGTTGGTTTCCGGTGACCTTCAACGCGCCCGTCGCAAATTGAGTGTGAGTTTGCATCTGGTCCTGAATGCTGTGCATTTGCCGGCGGTCGCCGGTGAACCGCTTCTGTTGAATCTGCGCGAGGTAGGCGTTGAAACTCAGCGTATCGGCCTTGTATCCATTGGTGTCGGCGTTGGCCAGATTGTTGGCGATTACGTCGAGACGCTTCATCTCGTAAAGGCTGCCGGCTACGGCGTTCCAGATCGTGTTTTGCATTGGCACACTCCTCACTCGGGCTTACCTGGGTTCGGAGCAAGGACGGTGCCAAGCCGTCGCACTTTTCCTAACCAATTGATTTTGGCTTGTTTTACAGTTCCCAAAGCACACCGAAAACGCTCTGCCCCGGCGCTTTTTGCCGCCCCCGGGGTGGCAAGGGTTGCCGCCGCGTCGATGGGCGGCCGATGGCCGCGGGTGGTGGGGCCGATCCCCGGCGTTGCGACGCAAACACAATTCGCCGCGCCGGCGATTGGATATTTCACATTGTCGTCCGAGTTGCTAGAATTGCGGCGTGAAAATTACCGGGCCGTTGCCCGTACTGTCAGAGGAACCTTTCCATGACCCTGTCGAAGACCTTGATTGCGTCTACCCTGATCGTCGCGCTCTGCGGTTTGGCGCTGATGTTCGCTTGCTCGTCCAGTGAGGAAGGCGCAACCCTGCCTCGGGATAATTCCGAGGACGACGAAAATCCCGACTCGGAATGCATTACATGCGAAGACAACGCGGATTGCGTCGCGCAACTCGGCGAGGGCACAATTTGCAAAAATGGTTGTTGCGTGGCGACCGATTGCGATGTTACCTGCGAAACCAACGCCGATTGCTTCGCGGAGTTGGGCCCCGGTTACGTGTGCGACGATAGTTGCTGCGTCGACCCCACTGCCCCCGGCGATGACGATGACGACGCAACCGACGACGACGCGACCGATGACGACGACGACAACGATGACGACGCCGATGATGATGATGACGATGACGATGACGACAACGATGATGACGACAACGACGACTCCGTCGCGCCGCCGACGTACCCGAAAAACCATAAGAGTAGCTGGTACTGCTATTTCTGCCACGACACGAACTTCCTGGGCGTGACGCCGCGAGAACCTCACAACCACCAGTATTCAAACGACCAATGCACGGCCTGTCACAAAAAGGGCACTTGGCAAAACGATCCCTTTATGGGTGGGCATTTATGGGCGCTGGATTGCTTGAAATGTCATCAGGACCAGCACGACAAGCAATGGCAGGAGAAGGCGCAGTGTCTGGTGTGCCACGGTCAGTAGAAACACAAAACCCCCGGCCACAATGACCGGGGGCGTTTTCTTCGAGAACTTTTTGATCTTCCGTTAGAGCTTCTTGATCTTCCGTTCGGTTTCCACGCGGCGGCGCGCTTCGGTAACGAGGCCAAGAACCTTGACGTTCTTGATTTCGACCGGCGGAAAGCGGGAAGGATCGTTCGAATACAGGACCGTCCCCAGCGGGCGACGAATGGTGACAACATCGCCATGCTTGATGACCAACAGGGTGCGCGGCGTCAAACGCTTGGGCACCTTGAGGTTCATGAGGATCAGATCACCTTTTTCGATTTCGCCCCGCATCCCGGCGTCGGGCATGCGAATCGCGACGTAATCGGCGTCGGGCCAATTGGGCGCGAGCATATATTCGGTGCAGGTTTCTTCATTGACGACCGGCCCTTTGGCGCGCGGATTGGCCCACGCAGCGGGCGTCAACAACGGAATGGCTTTGAACTCGGCGTCGTAAGCGGACGGAACGTCCTCGCCAATGACGATCCGGAAGCCTTTGTGCATGTAGGACTCGGCTTCGCGGTATTTGGGTTCCCATCCGTATACGAGCCAGTTCGGCGTAATGCCGCATGTATTGCAGATTTTCTTAATGACCTGGAAGTTCGGTAGCGCATCACCTTCGAGGTAGCGTTTGATCGTTGGTTGGGCGACGCCCACCATACGACCAAAGCGAGAATATACGCCGTTCGCGTACTCTTTGACGAGTTGCCGGACCCTTTCGCTAAACTCTTTGTTCTTCATAACGTCTCCGCTTGCGTTGCGCCGGTTCCGAGATGTTGCAATCTAGGGTGTCGGACTCGCGGCGGTAGGTTGATGATCCGGGAAAGTAGCTGATGCTCCTGGATTGGAAACAACCTCTGACTCCTCCCTAAATTCCTATCCCCAATGGTCAGGTTTTCCAACCTCTCTGCTTCGGTTTTATACCGAAGCCAAGGTTTGATGATTTTCTCGTTCTAGCGATCCATCGCCACCTATATTATGCTACATGCAACATTTCCAATTGTCTGTTGTTTTTCTTCAAGCTACCTTGAATCCAAGTGAACTATACTCATTTGCACACCCGCCTTCAAGCCCCTTGTGCATTGTTCCCGTGTTTCCTGCAAATTATTATTATCAAATAAAAACCTGTTATTTATGCCGGTTGAATCAAATTTAGGAACCTTTATCAACACGAATAACAACAAACGACAATATGTTAATAGTACTGTTTGCTAATTAACTATGGCACCGAGAGCATACTTTCCGCCCGATTTCGGTATTCCCTACTACATCACGTTTTTCACTATTTCGTGAGTCGTCGAGGCCGTCTCTGTCCGTTATCGGTAATTCAGTTTGCCGCGAAGTGGCCCACATCTTCGTACGTGCGGAAACTTGGTTGGTACGGGTTTGTTCTCTATTCGATCGATTCGGATTGCAGATCGGCGCCGGAACGGCCGCCGTGCAGAGCAAGTTCCTGGCGTACCGCGTTGGCGACAGCGTAGTCCATCGGCGTCTTATCGTCGCTGGTTTTGGCGTTTACCGGCAAGCCCAGTTCGATGAAGAATCGCACGGTATCGACCTGTCCCGACTTAGCCGCCATATGCAGCAACGTCGCGTCAGTGCCCCACCCCAAATGGCTGATATCGGCGCCGCGATTCACGGCGAGGCGAATCAAGCCGGTTTCGGCGCCTTTTTCCACCATGAGCGCGAAGGGATTTTCTTGCGGGTTATCGGCGGTCTCGGCCGACGCGGCCAGGTGGTTGGGATCCGCGCCCAACTCCAGCAACAGGCGAACCAGCGCTTGGTTGTCCCGGTCGACGGCCTCGCCCAGCAGGGTTCGTCCCTGGCAATAAACAGGGTTGAAGTTGGGCGTTAACGCCAACAACCGGGTCAGCCTGATCAAGTTGGACGCAGCCACTACGCCGCAGATTCTTTCGCGGGTAACCGGAATCGCACCGCTGGCTCGCAGAAACTCGGCGACGTCTTTATGGCCTTCTGCCTCGGCGTATCCCAGCACGTTGTAACCGTGCCAATCGGCACGATTCATATCCACACCCAACTGTACCAGCGTCTTTACGTTTTCCAGATCGCCGCTCTTGGCGCACAGGTGAAGCGGGCCGGTGCGACCGAGTGGGTCGGCGCCGAAATGCAGCCACCCTTCCCGCCGTTTCTGCTTGAGGAAATCGATCATCGCCTCATCAGCATGGTCGAAAATAACGCCCAGCGGCGAATGGCCGTCGGCGGCCACGGCTAACAAATCAGCGTGCTCGCCGATCAAGTACTGAGCGACTGCCAAACGCCTTTGTCGCAGATCCTCGTTGTCGGCAAAGCGTGTGTAGTAGTCGCGCAACGCCAACAGCAACGGCGAGGCTTGCTGCACGGCTGAGAGGGTGTCGATCACCGCGCCGTGCCCACGAACGAGGAAATCGGCAACTTCGGCCGAAAAAATGGAATGCATCGGCTCGCGGCCGGCATCGCGATCGACGGCGGAATCCGTCTCCGGGCTGAAATAGCGCGCCACGGCTCCGCCGGTGATCAGTTTCTGTGCCGTATCGACATCGGCGGCCGTCGAAAGCGGGAACACGCCGGATTTACCCGCGCTATTGGGGTTCGCGCCGGCGTCGATCAACGCGTCGATCGAATCAATATCGCCACGCCACGCCGCAACATGCAGGGGCGTTCCCCACAAATCTATGTCCGGAAAAAGGCGGGCGGGAACGTTGGGGTCGGCGCCGATAGCCAGCAGGAAGTCGATTTGGTCCCCGTCACCCCGGCGTGCCGCAGCCACGAGCGCCGCGTCTTCATCGCCGATAGTGAGGTCAGGAGACGCGCCTGCGGCCACCATTTCGCGAATATAGTCGAGGTGGCCTTTACGGGCGGCGATCGCCACGCAAGCGTGTTTGGGATCGGCGCCGTGCGAAAGCAGCAACTTGGCGATGCCCACGTGACCACTTTCGGCAGCCAGACAAAGCGGGTGAGTCCTGCTGAAGCGACGCGGTATGCCGGCGCCGGCTGTGATAAGCGCCTCGGCGGCGGAGTAATTCCCAAGCCGAGCTGCCGCGCCGAGCGGGCGAACCGTGGCGGTTTCGCGGTTGACGTCGGCGCCGTAGGCCGCCAGGGCTTCGATACTTGCAGCGTCATTTTGCTTGACGGCCGCCACCAGCGCGGTTTCTTCGTCCGGGGCGACGGCGTCGGGCTCGGCCCCGGCTCCCAGCAACATGGCGAGGATTTCCGGTTGCGCCTCACGCGCCGCGACGACGAGAAAGGGCGCTCCGGTTTCGTTGATTTGATTGGGGTTCGAGCCTTGGTTCAAGGCGGTTTGTACGGCCATGGGGTCCAGAGACTGCATCGCGTCGGACAGGGGAATCATCCGCTCACAGGCGGTCGCGCAAAGCACGCATCCCGCGAGCATCAGGATAAACAGAAGCGGCCTGATGGTACGCATATGAGTCTCCCTACGATTGCCGGACAACGCCGTTTTTCTCGCATGCGGCGTCATTTATTGCAAGTTGCTCAGAAACGACGCCGCGTCCCGCAAGCGTCGCAAGACGCGCCGAAACGCAACCTCGGTGCACTCCGAATCGTGATATGCGACCTCCAATGTGACGGCGTGCAGCCACGGCGAGGCTTTCAAGTGCCGCATGACACCGGGCCAATCGACGCTGCCTTCGCCCGGTACCAAGTGCTGGTCGTCGCTGCCGTCGTTGTCGTGCATGTGTACCGCAACCAAACTCGAACCGGCTTTCGTTAGTTCGCCAAGCACGTCGCCATCAACATGAGCGTGACCGATATCCACGCAAATGCCGAAACGCTCTTGGTCGAACTCACGACAAAAAGCCAGTAGGTCGGTAACGGTCGAGGCGCGCGTCATCACGTTTTCCAGCGCCACACGCAAACCGAATTCGCGGGTTCGTTCCCAGTATTCTTCCAGCGAACGCCGGTACGTATCACGCGCTTGGTCGATCGTAAAACGTCGATAAACATCCAGCGGGGCGATGCTGCCGTTGCCGTTGGGTTCGTCGTACTCGTCGCCGGGACCGTGCTCGACAACCAGCGGGCAACCCAGATCGGCGGCTACGCGACTAAGGTGCACCTTGGCGTCGATCGCCTCGCGCCGCCACGCTTCGTACGGCTCGGAAAGGCTCAGGTAATGGAACTGCGGCGTGCCCCGGCCGGTGCGAAAGGGCAGATGCAAGGTGTGGGCGCGGACGCCGAATTCGTCGAGCCACCTGCTTAACTCCGCCACGGCAGACGGGCTGTACCAGTCGAAGTGATCGTCGCCCTCGCCGATCTCCAAGCGCGCGAAACCGTGTTCGGCCAGCGCGGCAATATGCCACTTTTCGATTTTCCCGAACGAGCCGGAAATCAACATGGTGCTCAAGCTCATGTCCATCGCCGCTAACCCTTTCCTTGTCTCGGAATCCCGCCCAACGCGCGGGATGTTTCTTTATAGCGACCGCCGGGGCCGAACGAAAGCGACACGGTCGCTGAAAATGAAAATTGACGCACTGGCTTTGGCTCATTATGTTTTGTTTGGCATAAAAATAAGACTTTGGTGTGATTGAGAAAAAAACAGGAGACCCATCATGGAAAGGCAACCGAATCTCGAATGGCGCAGCGAACAAGTCGGGGCCACCCGAAAGGGCACCAACGGCCACAGCAAACCGCCCAGCGAGTCGCCGCTCACGATATCCTCCACCAATCCGGCGACGGGCGAGTACCTGGGCACTGTGGCCGTCACTTCACGGGACGAAGGACACGAAGCGGTACGTCGAGCGAGGTGGGCGGCGAAAAAGTGGGCGCGAACCTCGTTCGAAGAGCGAGCGCAATACTTGCGGCGGGCCAACGAGATCATCAGCGATAGGTTGGATGAAATCTCCTCGCTGATTTCACGGGAGAACGGCAAGCCGCGCGTCGAGGCCGAAAGTTCCGACATCTTGCCGGTGATCTACCACAACGCGCATTTCGCGCGTCAGGCGCCCAAAATACTGAGCGGACACGGTGTGACGATGCCGTTTTGGAACCTGTTGGGAAAATCCAGCAGGTTGCGCTACGTGCCTTGGGGTGTGGTGGGCATTATTTCGCCGTGGAACTACCCTTTCGGCATTCCCATGACACAAATCGCCATGGCCCTCATCGCGGGCAACGTCGTGGTGATGAAACCCAGCAGTTCGGTGCCCCTGATCGGCGAGATGATCCGTGAAATTTGGGAATCGACGGGCCTGCCCGAGGATGTCGTACAGATTATTCAAGGACCGGGCAAGCTTGGTGAAGTATTGATCGAGGAACCGGTTGACCGCCTGATCTTCACCGGTAGCGTGCCGATCGGTCGTCACCTGGCCATGCTGGCGGCTGAGCGTCTGCTACCCATCACGCTCGAACTGGGCGGTAAAGACCCGGCGGTGGTGCTGGCCGACTGCGATCTCGACGCGACGACCAGTGGCATCCTGTGGGGGGCGATGGCCAACGCGGGTCAAACTTGCGCCGGGATTGAACGCGTGTACGTCGAGCGACCTATCTACCGCGATTTTGTGCGGATGATCGTGAAAAAAGCGGGGCAATTGCGCGTCGGCGCCGACCACGATTTCGATGTCGATATCGGCGCGATCACCAGCCGTAGCCAACTCATGCAAATCGACCGCCAAGTGCGGCAAGCCGTGGCGGAAGGAGCCCATGTACAAATCGGCGGACACATCGTCGAGGACTGTTGCGGCGACTTCTACGCCCCGACGATTTTGACCAACGTCACCCAAGACATGCCGATCATGCAGGAAGAAAACTTCGGTCCGGTGTTGCCGATCGTACTCTTCGATTCACAGGAAGAAGCCATCAACATGGCGAACGATTCGACCTTCGCCCTGTCGGCCAGCGTCTGGAGCGGCAACCGGCGTCGCGCGCGCCAGGTCGCCGAACAACTCGAGGCGGGAACGGTAACCATCAACGACAGTCTCTACACCTACGCCCTGGCCGAAACGCCGTGGGGTGGCTTCGGGGAATCAGGCGCCGGCAAGACCCACGGTCGCGAGGGACTGTTTGAAATGGTGCGCACGGTGCACATTTCCTCCGACTTCGTGCCGTGGATAAAAAAGCCGTGGTGGTATCCATACAACGGCCAGGTGCGCGAGACCTTCTCGGCGTTGGTGAAGGCTCTTTCCGGCCGGCAGGTCGCCCGCTCCTGGCTGAAGGCGCTGCGACATTTGCCGTTGAGAAAAAAGCTGTAGTCGGCTTTCCCGTGTAGATATTCGATGCCGCCTTTTATTACGCGCCGGATTTGCGCAGAATACCGGCTATGCAAAAGTATGAAACGATTATTCCAACGGACATGGCAGGCGTGCGGCTGGACCAGGCGGCAGCCTCCCTCGTGCAGGATTTGACCCGCAGCCGCGCCGGTCAATTGATCAAAGAGGGACACATCACTCTCGACGGTCACCCGGCGAAACCGGCCACCACGGTACGGCCGGGTCAGCGACTGGTCGCCGATATTCCACCGCCGCCCGCGTCGGGTTTGCGTCCGCAGGCGTTAGACCTGGACATCGTGTTTGAAGATGAGCATCTCCTGGTCGTCAACAAGGCGCCGGGAATGGTCGTGCATCCCGCGGCGGGTAATCCGGACGGCACGCTGGTCAATGCGCTGCTGCATCACGTTCCGGCGCTGGCCGACGCCGCCGGCGAGGACCGACCGGGCATCGTGCACCGCTTGGATAAGGGCACGAGCGGCTTGCTGGTGGTGGCGAAGACCGGCCCGGCCATGCAGGACTTGCAGCGCCAGTTTGCGCAACGAACCGTAACGAAAAAGTACCTGGCGCTGGTAACCGGTCGACCGCGGGATATCGAAGGCCGCATGGAAAACGCCATCGGGCGTCACGTCACCAACCGCAAGAAGATGAGCAGCGTGACCGTCAAGGGCAAATCGGCGACGACGCTCTACCGAGTCGAATCGAGCACCGGCGAGGTCTCGGCGTTGACATGCACTCTGTTGACCGGACGCACGCACCAAATTCGCGTCCATTGCGCGGAAAGTGGTTGGCCGCTGGTCGGCGACGACTTATACGGCGGCGTGCGGCCGCTCCATCGGTTGACCGATCCGGAATTGCGCGCGGCGTGCCAAGCTCTGCGGCGGCCGGCTTTGCATGCCCGCGAGTTGGGTTTTGAACATCCGGCCCGTCGTGCTTATGTTGAGTTCACCGCGCCGATCCCCGGCGATCTGGCCGCTATCTTGGAGATCGTGGAGAAAAGCAATGCCTGACCTTCCCTTTTGGCGAAGCGCTCTATTGGAATCGGCCGGTTATCGTGCCCGGTTCTTCGGTCGCGAAGGCGGCGTCAGCGAGGGACACTTTCGCTCGCTGAACTTGAGCGCCCGGGAGGAGGGGCATCCGGATCACCTGGCCGAAAACGAACGCCGGGTGTTGGCCGCTCTGGAAACAGACTCGCTGTACCTGCCCGCGCAGGTTCACGGCAAGCGGGTTCGCCAACTCACGCACAAAGAACCTGCCGTGGTGCGTGGTTCGGAAGGCGACGCGGTCGTAACCGGCGTTCCGGGCCAGGCGATAGGCGTGTTGACGGCCGATTGTGTACCGATTTTGATCGGTGCGGTGGACGGGCGAGCCGCCGGCGTGATCCATGCCGGTTGGCGCAGTTTGTTGGCAGGGATCATCGGCGAAACGGTCGAACGCTTGACGCGGGCGTTTTCCTTGGAGCCTGGTGACGTGGCCGCGGCCGTGGGTCCGGCGATCGGTCCCAAAAACTATGAAGTCAACCGTGACCTGGCGCTGGCGTTCTTGCACGAGCGCTTCGATCTAACGGCGGTGATTTGGCCCGATCGGCGCCGCAAGCCGCACATGGATTTGCGTTTGATGGCCGTCAAGGACCTGCTTCACGCGGGCTTGGTAAGTCAATCGATCGAAATCGTCGGTCCGACGACCTTCGACGAGCGATTGTTTTCCCACCGCCGAGACGGCGGACAAACGGGTCGACAGCTTTCGGCGATCGTCGTCCCCGGCGGCTGATTAAAGGAGTGTGTCGCGAAAATGGGAACAGGAAAAAAAATGCTTGACAAAGCTATGGGCAAATAACATGCTTTCTTTACGAGCAAGCCTAACTGTGATTCGTGTTCCCGTTTTTCACCGAACGACTTGGAAGAAAATATAAGAACACGTTCCTTTAATTTCAATTGAGCCCACTGAGCTCTTCGATCCTGATTGGGGGATCGATAAACAATCTTAAATGACGCCTACGACTATGATTTTGCCGGTGTCAAAGCCAAAATGGAGTTGATCGATGCCTGACGATGTGTTCGAAGATGGTCCGGACTTGCAAGAAAAATTAGATGAGACCATCGAAGCCGAGAAAGATGCCAAGGGAAAGCCGGCGGCCAAGAAAAAAGCCGCAAAACCTGCTGGTGAAACCGAGCAGATTAACATCAAGGCGCTGAAAAAGAAGAAAATTTCAGACCTGCTTAAACTCGCACGCGAGCTTAATGTCGAAGGCGCGACCGGCTTACGCAAACAAGATCTCATTTTCGCCCTGCTGCAGGCTCACACCGAACGCAACGGGATGATCTACGGCGAAGGCGTCCTGGAGATTTTGCCTGACGGCTTCGGTTTCTTGCGCGCTCCCGATTACAACTACTTGCCGGGGCCGGACGATATCTACGTCAGCCCGAGTCAAATTCGGCGCTTCAACCTGCGCACCGGCGACACCATCAGCGGCCAGATCCGCCCGCCGAAGGAAGGCGAGCGTTACTTTGCGTTGCTGAAAGTCGAAGCGATCAACCACGAAGATCCGGATCAAGCCCGCTATAAGATTCTCTTCGACAACCTGACCCCGCTGTATCCGATGGAGCAGTTGGTCCTGGAAACCGAAGAGGACAACTACTCGATGCGCATCATGGATCTGGTTTGCCCCATCGGCAAAGGCCAGCGCGGATTGGTCGTTTCGCCGCCCAAGGCCGGTAAGACGATGATTCTGCAGGCCATCGCCAACTCCATCGCGCACAACGAAAAAGATGTCGTGCTGATCGTGCTGCTCATCGACGAGCGGCCCGAAGAAGTCACCGACATGATGCGCAGCGTGCGCGGCGAAGTGATTTCCTCGACCTTCGACGAGCCGGCCACGCGCCACGTGCAGGTCGCGGAGATGGTCATCGAAAAAGCCAAGCGCCTTGTCGAGCACAAGCGCGACGTGGTGATTTTGCTCGATTCCATCACGCGCCTGGCCCGCGCCTACAATACCGTCGTGCCGCACTCCGGCAAAATCCTTTCCGGTGGTGTCGACGCCAACGCGCTGCACAAACCGAAGCGCTTTTTCGGCGCCGCGCGCAACATCGAAGAAGGCGGCAGCCTGACGATTATCGCCACGGCCCTGGTCGACACCGGCAGCCGCATGGATGAAGTCATTTACGAAGAGTTCAAGGGCACCGGCAACATGGAGATCCACCTGGATCGCAAGCTGGCCGACCGCCGCATCTTCCCGGCCATCGACATCAACCGCAGCGGCACCCGTAAGGAAGAGCTGCTGCTGGATGACGCCACGCTGCAACGCGTGTGGATGCTGCGCCGCGTGCTCAGCCCGCTCAACACGATCGACAGCATGGAGTTCCTGCTCGACAAGATGAACGGCACGACGTCCAACGGCGCGTTCATGGAGCTGATGAACCAGTAAGCCCGGCTTTTGAGGAATCTTCCTTCACCGGCGGCCCTACCAGGGTCTCTGTTCGGTATTGCCCTTTCGTGCCAAAATAGGTATGAGAAACAGGGAAATATCAAAGGGATGCCGCATGACTGACAAAGAACTCATCGCTAGAGCGTATAAGAATTGCCATCCCGAAGAGCCTTTGGAGCCAACCGACCCCCGATGGGTCGACCTCGACGAAAAAGGCGTGCGTGGTCGTGACCGTACGGGTCGGCTTCTTTTCAACCGCATCGAAACGGCGCAAATAGGTGAGGATTTCGCGCGCATTCTTTTTTCCGGCTTCCGCGGAAGCGGCAAGAGCACGGCGCTAAGAGGCTTGGTTCATACCCTGCAAGAAAAGGATTTTACGCCTGCTTATGTCGACCTCGAAGAATTCCTGAATCTGCAGATTCCGGTGGCGCCTTACGAAGTGATGCTAAGCATCGCTGGGGCGATAGACCAAAAAATCAGTCCCTCATCGGACACGGGTTCTTCGATTTTAGATCGTATTTTCGCGACGCTGCAAACCGAAATCGAAATCAGAGAAGTCGGCTTTTCGTTGCCGGCCGGAATTAGTCTGAACGCGGAAATCAAAAAGAACCTTTCGTTCCGACAAAGCCTGCAGCGGCATATTCACGAACAACAAAAGCAACCTATGGTCATTAAAAAGTGTCGCGAGTTTATTGTCGAAGCTGTAGCCACGTATAAGAAGAAATTCCCGACAAAGCATGGTTTAGTGATCGTGTTGGATAACTTAGAGAAGTTAGGCGACGTGGGCACGCCGGAAGCGCGTACGAGTGTCATCAATCTCTTCAAACTCCACGCTGACGACTTACTGCTGCCGTGCCACACCGTTTACACGATTCCGCCATGGCTACGCTTCGTGGAGACCTGGAGATCGATAGGCAGCAAACTCGGCGAACCGATAACCTTGCCCATGGTGAAGGTTTGCGAGCCGGAAAACGATCGTCGCGAAAACGACAGTGGAATCAACAAGATGATCGAGATCCTGGCGAAGCGCTTTGACATCAATGCAATTTTCGGCGAGCAATCAGGCGAAGTCTTACGTGAAGTGGCGGTTTTTTCGGGGGGATATGTACGCGATTTGTTACGCCTCGCGCGAGCGATTTTGACGCGTATCAACTACAACGAAGATGCATTGCCGTTGTCGGTTGAAAAAACCAAAGACTGTTTGGAAATCGAGATCGAGGCGTTGGCCCAACTATATGACACTTCGCTTTACCAGGATGACGTCGAGGACCTTCTCACTGTGGAAGAAACTCACGACGTGCCGCCGGGGCGGATAGACGTGGACCGTCCCGCCGGTTGGTTCGATAATCATTTCCTACTTTGTTACCATAACGGACACCCATGGTACGACCTGCACCCGCTTATCAAATACAAATCTCAACGTTTCCAACGATTGAAACGCCTCACACAGGCTGCCCATGAGTCCAGCGAAAAAGAGTGAACCTGTAGCGCTCGGACCCAAGGGCGAGGAACAGTTTGACTTACTCACCTCGGCGCTTGAACTCGGCGATAAGTTTGAACTATTCCTGATACTCTCGGAAAATCGTCTCGTTCGTGACGAAGTCCTCCGACGCCTTGCGACATCGAAGCAAGAAACTTTGCCCGCTCGTATCCTGGAATACGACCTTCCGTCAAAGCTAAAACAACTAGTGGAAGACCTTATTGTCACCAGCGACGAATTTTCGCCGAGGCAGGCGCTCATTGTAACGGCGCACGGATACGCGGACGAACTACGTGCCGGTTGGCAAGTCGCTCTGCGTTTACTCAACGAGCGCCGGAACATGTTGATACAAGGCGTTCCTCATGCGATCTTGTTGACCGGCCCGCCGTGGTTAGCCGAATTGTGTGCCGGCGTTTCGCCGGACCTATGGTCCGTGCGTTCCCACGTTTTTCTTTTTCCCGACCCCCCGCCCGACGCTGGGTTGTCCGACGATAGCTACCGCCGGTTCGATCGTAACCCCTACCAACATGAATTGGAATCCCCCAATTATTATATCGAACTTGCCGAAGTGTTTCGCGATTCAAAACACGACGAAGAGAAAAAACTGCGTATTGAATTATTGTCGAAAGCCTCGGACGCATACCGATTACGTGGTGATTGGACCGCCGCGTTGAACCTTTTACGTAGCGTCGTGGGTCCCTTATGTAACGAACTCGGCGACGTGCGCTCGCGCGCCGTGACCCTCGGCAAGGTCGCCGACATCCTCTACCGACGCGGCGAACTCGACGAGGCCTTGCGCATCCGCCAAGAAGAAGAGTTGCCCGTCTACGAAAAAATCGGCGACGTGCGCGAGCGCGCTGTGACCCTCGGCAAGGTCGCC
>JAVCCK010000030.1 GCA_030765525.1 Candidatus Lernaella stagnicola | reverse complement strand
TACGACGAAACCACCAGTGACGACCTTCAGTGCACCGCGGCCAGCGCGGCGAGCGATTTCAACATTCTCGTCGGTAGCTTGACCGTCGGCAACGGCACGCCGGGCCAGACCATTGACGGCGAGGACGTCTACATCGAGGGCCTCGTTGAGATCGACGGCGTGATCTATTCCGACGGCGGCGCAATCGTCGGCGACGACGTGGCGGTGGCCTGGGGCGCCGGCAGCGATTGGAGCTGCCTTTACGACGAGACCACCAGCGACGACTTTCAGTGCACCGCGGCCAGCGCGGCGAGCGACTTCAATATTCTCGTCGGCAGCTTGACGGTCGGCAACGGCACGCCGGATCAAACGATCGACGGCGAGGACGCCTACATCGAGGGCCTCGTCGAGATCGATGGCGAACTGTACGCCGACGCCGGCGTGACCACGACCGACATCGTCGATGCGGGATCCGACATTGCTTTCACAACCAACAGCAATACTCAAAAGACACTGGTCGCCCCGTTCGGCTACATCAGCGCAACGGAGGTGCTGACTGCGCCGCCGTTCAGCGGGTTCACGGCGACCGGGTTGCCCGCCGGCGCCGCGCATACGGGCGCGGCGGAAGGCTACGTCGCCATCGACGACGCGGCCGACGTGTTCCTGTTCGGCCTGACGGTTCCGGAACTGGCCACGGTCGGCGCCGCCGCTGACTTAATCATCGAATTCGACGCGATCGAAGATACGGACGAGGAATGCAATCTTGATATCCGCGTCTTCGAATATGGGAACACCACGCCCATCGTCACGGATACGTTGACGATGGCGAACGCCGCCGCGCGCGGCTGGGTAACCCTCGACACGCTGGCGACGGGAATCGGCGCGCTCGTAAGCGTCGGCGAGTTCCTGCTCATCGAAGTGACCATAAACGCGGACACGGACGACGTGAAAATCTACGGCGCTCGGGTCACCTACAGCAGCGGCGTTGAAAACGACGCGTAAAGGAAGGAGGACAATATGCTGCTCAATGCTGTGACTTATAGGGCGACCGAACGCACGTTGCGCGCCGCGTATATGAAGGCGTTGCAGGAACTGCCGACGGAGCACCTGGCGTTCTTCGAAGACATTCCTGTTACGACCGACACGATCACCTACAAGATGATCGTGCGAAAATCGAAGGTGACCGAATGGATCGGCGACCGCACGAAGCAGAACCTGGAGGCGTTCATTCTGACGCGTCGCCTGAGGTTGTGGGACGACTCGGTTGCGGTGGACATGGGCGACATTCTGTTCGACCGCCTCGGCCAGGTTGCCGCGGCGATGGCGGATTTGGCCGACGACTACGTCGAGCACCAGTTCGACGCGCTGTGCTCGCTCTTGGCTGACGGCCACGGGTCGGAAGCGGCGTACCTTGGCTACGACGAAACGTCGTTCTTCTCCGCGGCTCACCCCATCGACACCGGTATTGTCAGCGGGGGCACGCAGCAGAACTACTGGAGCGACCTCGATTTGTCGGCTACCAACATCGTCACCGTGCGCGCCGCGATGCGGGCGTACAAGGGCGAAAACGGCCACTCCATGCGGGTCCATCCCGACACGTTGTGGATCACGCCGGATTTGGAAGGCACGGCCGAAAACATCATCGACAAGAACCCGCTTGCCGGCGGCGAGGGCAATGTTCTGTACAAGAAGTTCAAGATCGTCGTGCTCGACATTGACGGCGCCACCACTCTGTGGGGGCTCGCCGACCTGTCGAAGCGGATGAAACCGTTCGGGTTTCCGCACACGAAACAAACGGTCCCGCGTTGGCTCGTCAAGCCGGGCGAAGAACACGCCGAAGGCCTGTTCGGGTTCGACTTCTACGCGACCGACATGCCGTTGTGGTGGCACCTGTTATCCAAGTGCGTCCACACCGCCTGATCGACGTTCTAATCGGGGGCCTGCGCTCGCGGGCCCCTTCTAGAGCGCCGGAAACGCGCAGAGAGGACGAACGAACATGGCCAGCCTAACGAGCGACGAATTCCGCGAACGCTGCGTCGCGGCCGATCTGGACGCGACGCTCGGCGATTTAGACGACGACGACCAGGACACCTGGATCGAACAGGCAATCGCGAGCGCCGACGCCGATTTGGAAGGGTACGCCGCCGGCCGCTACCCGACGCCGCTGACCGCGACGGAGCAGGTCAAAGGCCTGGCGCATCAACTCGCGTGGTTCACGCTTTGCCGTCGCAAAAACTGGAACTACGGCGAGCAGGAGCGGGAAGACGAGAAGCAATTGCGGCGCAAGCTGGAACGAATCAGCGAGCGCAAATTCATCCTCACCGGGCAGGGGGCGAACAAAACCGCCGACGAGATGACGAGCATCCGTGAGACCGACCCGTCGGCCCGCACCACCGGCCGAGCCCGCAAACTTACGCGCGACACGATGGAGGGCATGTAGTGGCCGACGACGGTTTCCGCTGGACACACAACGACCTCGCGTTGGAACTCACCGCGATGCGCCGGCGTTTGAATGATCCCTCCGACGCCCTCGCCGCGATCGGCGAAATCATGATCGCGTCGGTGCAAAAAACCGTCGAGATGGGCGGGCGGCCGGATAAATATCAGCCGTTGTCGTTAGCCACATTGATCGCCCGCGCCGGCGGCACCAGCCGCGCGGGTACGAAAAAGGGCCGCAAAAAAATGGCCGGCGCGCAGCCGCTGCTCGATTCCGGCCGGCTGATTATGCAGTCGCTCACCGCCCACGTCGGCAACTGGGAAGTCGCCTGGGGCAGCAACATCGTCTACGCGGCAATTCAACAGTTCGGCGGCATGGCGGGCCGCGGCCGCAAGGTCCGGATACCCGCCCGCCCATACATCCAAGAGCCCTTCGCCGAGGACTGGGAAGAAATTGAAGAGGTCCTCGTCGAGTGGGCATTCGGAGGCGCGCAGTGACGACCAACCGCACGAACATTCTGCTCAACGCCATCATCGGCGAACTGGCGATCGCGCCCGTGGCCGACGACGTCGAGCACGTGATCGTCGCGGATGAGGGCTTTGCCGACGCCCTGCGTATGCGCGGCAAATATGACCTGCCGCTGCTCGCCGTCGCGTACGGCGGCGCGCCCAGCGCCGGGCCGATGGGCACCGGCCGCGAAGAGCACGAGGCGGCGGTGCAATACATCGTGTTTATTGCCACGCGCAATCGGGCGGGAATCGATTCGACCCTCGTCGATTTGTACGACTTGAAAGACGCCGTGATCGACGCCCTGGCCGGCAAGCGCCCGGTCCAGCGCACCCGCGCCGGCGACGCCGAACTCGACGACGACGAAAACGAAGTCGAGCTCGCCGCGCCGCTGCTCTATGCCGGCGACAAAATCGTCGGGCTCAATAAAGAAATCGAAGACAAAGGGGTGCGCTGCTGGGCGGTGCAATTCGTGACCGAGCAGGCGTTCGTGCCGGGCCGCACCGAATTGACCGACCCGGATGTAATCGAGGCGATCGAGGGAACGTTCGATAGGCGGCCGGGCGAAGACCCGGAAACGCCGGAGGCAGACAAAGACGAATTCGAGTTGGAATTCGGCGACGAATAACGAAAGGAAGCAATCATGGGCAAGAAGAAAGTAAACGAAAAGAAGAGGCCGTTCGCGCCGAAGGTCGGCGTGAAGTGCCTAGTGAAACCGCAGCGCAATCGGGAAGACAAGCCCGTGCCGCTCATTCCGTACCCGCCGCGTCAGCATGGCCCCGGCGGCACGCGCTACCTGCCCAAAGACCAATTCACCCGCGTGCGATTGGACGAATACCTGCTCGAGATCTTCCAGCAGGGCAACCTCGAGGTGATGCCTGACGGCGCGTCGGAAGCCCCGCCCGCCGAAGCCGCGCCGGCCGAAGCGCCGACCGAACCCGAGAAGGAGATGAACGATGGCGACGTTTGATCCGCAATTCGACGACTTGGCCGCGACCAAGCGGCCAATAAATCGCTCCACCGTGAACGAATCGATGGCAGCCACCACCGGGGCCGGCCGCAAAAAGGTCCTTGTGCTGTTGCCGCTGGAGGTAGCGGGCAGCAAAACCGACGCCGACCTGGTTGAGGGCCTCACCGCCGATTTGGTGCTGTCCTATTTTGGCCGAGTCGCGCTGCAGATGATGGCCAACCCGCAAGGCCGAGGCCTGTTCTACGAAAACCCGACGTGTGACCTCGACGCCATTGCCGTCGCCGAAGCCGACGCCGGTACCGCCGCGACCTACACCATCACGTTCGAGACCACGGCAATCGCCGACGGCTCGGCGCGCGTCTGGCTCGGCGACTATTACGTCGACTTCTCGATCCTCGACGAAGACACCGCCGACGAAATCGCGACCGCCTGCGCCGCCGCGATTACTGCCGACAGCTATGCACCGTTTACGGCGGCCGCGGTCGAGGCAGTCGTAACCGTCACGTACGCATTCAAGGGCGCGATGGGCAACGACTGCACGCCGGAAGTGGTAATGCCCGACGTCTCCACGACGGCGACTGTGGCCGCCGGCGTGACGGGCGCGACCGACCCGACGATCGACTCGACGTACACCGATTTGTACAAAATGACCGACTACGATTTGATCCTCGTGCCCTGGCTGGCGACCGACGACGACGTGGAGCACATGGAGACCGTCGCGACGTTCATGGCCAACGGCGAGCAGGGCCGCGGCGCGCTGCACGTGGGTTGCATTCGCGACACGTATTCGAACTTCATCACGTGGACGGCGGCGCGCAACCGCAAAGACTTTGCCGTCCTCTTCCAGCTCAGTTCCCTGCCGTGGCTTACGCCGCCGCATAATCGCGCGGCGTACGAAGTCGGCGTCGTTTCGGCCGAGCAAAATCCGAGCGTGCCGTTCCAAGACGAGCTGCGCAGCCGCGTGAAGCTCGGCGCGGCCTGGGCCCGACCGACCACTTACGACACCACGATCGAGAACGTGCTGGCGCACGGCGGGTCGATCGACGACCTGGACGGTAGCAGCGGCGACGTGAAGATAGAGCGCCTGATCAGCACAAAGACGAAGCTGGTCAGCGGGGTCGAGTCGGACGCGTATGAATCCGTACACATCTTCTTCGTCGAAAAGTTCATTCGCCAGGCGGTCCTCGACCATTTGGATACGATCTACGACAGCCGGGCCAAAAAGAAGATGGTCGACGGAAAACTCGGCGATGTGAAGGGGCAGATCGTCAGCGTGCTGAGCCTGTACGCTAACCCGCCGTACGAGTATCTGTCGGCGTCGACGCTGGCCGAAAACCTCGGGAGCATCGTCGTGCAGAAAGACCCGCTGAATCGAAAGCGAATTCAAATCGGGATCCCGAATCCGATCATCGACGAAAGCCTCGGCGTCGACGTCGAGTTTTTCAAAATCAACCCGTAAAGGAGGTGCGGCATGGCCGCGTTTGTAATCGGCACGAAAGCGAAAGCGTTTCTCGACGGCCTCGAAATCATCAGTGGGGCGATCAAGCTCAGCACCAAAGGCGCCGCGGCGGACAAAACCACGTTCCAAGGCGTGATGGGCGGCCCCGCCATCGCCACGCACGAGGTCACAATCAACACACCCGTGTTTGCCGCCTCGCCGCTCGACGTGTTGGCGCTCGCGCAAAAGCTGACTAGCGTGACCGGCATTCTCACCATCGTCGACGTCGTCAACGGCACCACGCGCACCATGAACGTGATGGTCAGCGACAAGGACGAGTCGTTCGATCCGGAGAAGGCGGCTGAGCAAGACTGGACGCTGAAGGTCTTCGGCGAACCGCTCGTCGCTTAAGGAGGGCGCCATGTCTGACGGAATTGTGCTCGCCACCCCCGGCGACCTTACGCGTGGTGGCGTCTTGGAAATCGGCGTGGAATTCGCCGGCGCCCAGCAGCGCGAATTTATTGTCGGCCCGCTCACGGTCGACGTCGTCGGCATGGCCGACGCCACCATGCCCGACTGGATCGACTACGACCTAATCACCCGCGTTTGGGTCCAGGGTCTTGACGACAAAGCGCGCGCGAAGCAGGGCATCAAAGGAACGGATTGGCCCGAGCTGACGCGGGGCGACGCGAGACGCGGCGAAGCGATGGCCGCCGCCCGGTACAACCACCAGGTTAAGTTTCGCATAACCCGTCTTGGCGGCATCCCGCGCCCGAATATTCCCGACGCCGTCGGAAAGCTTCTGCCCAGCGACTTTTCCATCATTACGACGCTCGCCGAAGAGGTCGACGCCGCGGAGCAAACGTTTCGTGAAGAAAACGCGATTGACCTGGGAAGAGGGCCTGGCCGTGGGCCTGGCGGGGATCCCGCCGGACCCCACGACACGCTTGATCTGTAACCTGGCGAGGGGCCGCCAGCGGGCGGCCCGTTTTGTGCTCGAGAACCTGACGAATCGAGGACCCTTTGGGTAAAACCTACAACGTCGGCGCAGAATTACTTTTGCGCGATCGCATGAGCGGGCCACTCGGCGCTGCCGGCGGTGCGCTCGAGCGCCTCTCTGCGCTCGGCGGCGACGCGGGCCAGCAGTTCAAGGGCATGGCGAAAGACCTCGCCAAGGCCGGCGCCGCGGCGTTGGTGGCGAAGAAGGCCTTTGGGGGGTACGCCCGCGGCGTACGCGAAGCCGCCGGCCTGAAATCGGCCGACGTCGATTTGAAAATTGCCGTGTCGCGAACCGGCGACGATCCTGCCGCGATCGAACGCACGATGAAACGCCTGCGGGCCACGGCGTTCGACGTCAGCAAAGACGTCACCGGCACGCAGGGCGACGTCGAGCAGATGTTCGCGGCTGGTCTCAAAATGGGCTTCTCCGAAGACGTTCTACTCGGCGGCCTCGGCCGCGCCGGCGCGTTACTCGCCGAAGCCACCGGGCAAGACAAAGCCACGGCGCTGCGCCAAGCGGGCAAATTCGGCACGCCCTTCGGCGCCAAGGGCGGCGAAATGGAGCGCTTCGCAAACCTGCTCGTCCAAGGTGCGGATACCGGGAAGTTCGAATCCGCCGCGCAATTCAGCCACGAGATGAGCCGCGCGGGCCCGGCCATTGCCGCGCTGGGCGGGTCGGCCGAAGACGCCGCGACGCTGCTGGCCATGATGTCCGAGATCCGCACGGAGCAAATCGGGACGTCGGTCGCCGCGGCAATGCGCGAACTCACGGCGGGCGGCAAACAAAGCAAACTCCGCAAGTACGGCCTCGACCAAATCATCGACAAACAAAGCGGCTCGATCAGGTCGTTACCCGATGTCCAGCGCGTGCTGCAGCAGGCCCTCGGCGGCCGCAAAGGCGCCGACCAGTTGCGCATCCTAAACGAAGTTTTCGGTAGCGAAGGGTCGCTATTCGCCCAGGCGCTGCTCGGCGGTGCCGACGCCGCCAAGGTGCAGGCCGATATGCTCGGCCGGTTGGCCGTCGAGGAGCGAAACCGGCTGAAGTCGGGCACGTTCGAAAAGGCGTGGGACGCCATGACCGGCACGTTCACGACCGGCATGCAAAACGCCTTCCTGCCCGCCGAGGGCTGGGCGACGAGCGCGGTGAACAAACTAAACGAGCTGCTCGTGTCGCCGGCGGCGGCCAAAATCCAGGGCAGCGAGGGCGCGCAAACAGGGATGAGCGCGGCGCCGCTTATTGTGGGCAGCGCGGCGATAATCGCGGCCGCGGTGTTCGGCAGCCGCGGGATAGCCAAGGGCGTCAAGGGCTGGAAGGCCGCGGGCGGCATGAAAGGCCTTCTCGGCAGCGACGCCGCGGCGCTCGTCAAAGCTAAATCGCTGGAGAAAATCGCCGGCGTGCAGCCGGTGAGCGTCGTCAATGTGTCCGACTTCCAAGGCATGTTCGGAGGCGGCGGCGCGGCCGGCACGGCGGGCCGCGACGCGGTCCAGTCCGCCTCGCTCATGGCGCGGCTGACGAAAAACCGCTCGTTGCCGGGAACGCTCGGCAAAGGCGCGGCGTTGACCGGCGGCGCGGCGGTCGCCGCCACGGCCGCGGTCGTCGCGGCCGGCGGGGCCGCGATTTATGGGGTCGACAAAACGGCGAAAGAGGCGCAGGCCGCGCGCGCCGTGGCCGACGCGCAACTCGCGCGGCGTAAAGGTCACGGCAGCCTCGTCGAGACGGTCACCGAAACAAAACGGCAGGCGGCCGAGCGCCTGGGCTGGAACGACGAACGGATGCAGGCCGAGATTCGCTCGACGATCGCCGGCTACCAAGCCCAGGGCAAGGTCGCCCAGGGATATGACGGCCTCGGGTCGAACTGGTGGGAAGGCGCGAAAAAGTCGTGGACGGCCGTGTTCGGCGGCGACGACGGCGTCGCGGCGAAGCAACAAGCGGCGGCGGATAAAATGGATGCGGCTGCCGCGAAAATGCCCGACACCATCGACGTCAAGGTAACGATCGACCAGGAAGGCACGCGCAGCACGGCGAAGCTGCACCGGAGAGGCCAATGAATATTTGGCTGAAAAACTCCGTCCCCGCCTTCTATGACGGCTTCCCGCTGTTCGCCGCCAGCGCCCGGCAAACCTACGAATTCAATACCGCCGCGCACGGAGCCGTCGGCCGCCTCGGCGAAGTGAACGAGCCGCTCGGCGCAAAAAGCCGCGTGTTCGACCTCACCTTCGTTTTTATCGGCACGAACTTCGAAGCCCACAAAACCTTCGCGCGCCTGCTCGACGGCGCGATCGTGCCGATGAAACCCGGCATCTTAATTCACCCCACGCGCGGCATGCAGCAGGTGTACCCGCTGCGCTATACCGAAGAAGTCGACGCCCGCGAATTGTGCGCCACCATCAGCGTCACGTTCCGACGCCACGCCATCGCGCCGGAAATCACCGCCGAGTTCGGCGTGGGCGTGCCGGTCCTGTTCGACCTGATCGTGCTGGCGCCGAATTTGGGCCGCTACCTCGCGTCGCTCGCCTTTATTACGGGCTGGAACGCGGCGGCGCTGGCCGCGATTATGATGCTCGTTCGCATCGCCGGCGACCTGCCGACCATGATCGACCGATCGATCGACAGCCTGGCCGACAGCCTGCAGTCGTGGTTCGAAGGCAAGCTGGCCGACCCCTTCGACATCGACTCGCCGACCGAGGACCTGGTGAAGGCGCGTTACGACGTCGTCGACCAGATCAACCGCGACACGCGCAAAGCGCTGGGCCTGCGCGAGGCCGTTTACCAGGGCATTCTCGACGGCACCTACAGCTACGATCCGGGCGTGTACGCGGGCGGCGCGCCGACCGCGCCGGGCGTGAGTTCGCCGCCGGCTTCGCAGCACGCGGCGCTGGTCGCGGTAGCGCAGTGGGAGACCGCCGCGGCGGCATACACGGCCAATCAATTGATCGCGCACGTGCAGGCGGCAGCGCGGGCGGGAACGCTCGACGCCGTGGCGGCCGACGCCGCGGCCGTGTTCTTGCGCCGGCGCATCCGCAACACGATCGCGCTGCAATCGGCGACAAACCCGTACTACGCCGGCCCGGCAGTGACGCAGCTCTCGCGCGTGGGCGACAGCCTCGTGCGCACGCTGGCGCAGATCCGCTCACCGCGTCTGCAGGTGCGGCGTGAAACGCTGGATCGCGACAATCGTCCGCTCGTGCTTTGGACCGTCGACTGGCTGGGCGCGGCAAATCGCGCCGGCGAAATAAGAGCCCTCAACCCTAACGTGCGCGGTGATTGGAACCGCCTGCCGGCCGGCACCGACCTGCGCGTTCCGGCCGCATAAGGAAAGAAAATGCCCGTACCGCTGCCATTGATTTTGACCACCGACGTTGCAGGGATACTCGCGGCGTGGGAGTCGATCGATCTGGACAGCGACATGCTCGTGCCCAGCGACATGCTGCACCTGGTCGGGCCCAGCACGCAGGACGGCGTGCCGATGGCGTGGCCGCTCCTGGCGCGCTGCAATCGCCTGATCGCCACGCTCGGCCCGGTGCCGATATTCACCGGCAACCGCAGCAGCGCGACCAACGAGGTATCACAGACGGGCGACCAAATCGCCATCGAGGGTTGCGACGCCGCGAAGGTGCTCGTCGACAGCCCGCCGCTTATTCGCTTTCGCCGCCCGGCCGGCAGCCTGGCGACCTTTGCCGCCGAGCTTTGCGGCCAACTCGCCGTGCCGGTCGTGGTCGACGCCGCCGCGCAGATCCCGCGGGCGCAAACGACCAGCGCGTCGCCCTCACAGCCGGTGTGGTCGATCCTCGAGCCGATCGCGAAAGAGTGCGGCTGCACGATGTGGTGTGACGCGACGGGCGTGCTGCGCATTGAATCGCTCTTGCCCTATTACGCGATCCCGCCCGTCGCCACGCTGGCGTCGATGCCCAGCGGCCCGCAGGCGGCGGCAAATAACATCACCAGCTACACGCTGCGCGACGACGTCGAGGCGCGGTTCTCGCACATCGTCGTCCAGGGCGGCGGCGGCCAACGCGCCCGCCACGGCACCATCGCCACGGGCATGCTCGGCGCGCCGGCGCTCGGCATGGCGGTGGATCCCGAGTTGATCTCGCGCGGCGTCTACCGCCCGCTGGTACTCGTCGATCAAGACGCGAAGTCGATTGCCCAGGCGCAAGCCAAAGCGATGCGCGAGGTCGCGCTGCGCCGCCTGCAGGGCACAAAGATCGAACTCGAAGTGGCGGGGTTCACGACCGAGACCGGCCTGCCGTGGCAGGTTGCACAGATGGTACTCGTGTCGATCCCACACAAGGGCGTCGCCGGGCCGATGTTCGTCATCGCGCGGCGCCTGATGCAAGACCTAAGCGGCGGCAGCCGCACACGGCTCACGCTGGTCGAACCGGGGGTGATGTAATGGCCACCCTGCGGGAACTCGAACGCCGTCTAGCACGCCTTGAACAGGCGTATCAACACGCTATAAGCGCCGTTTCAGACCCGGTTACCGGCGGCGCGGTCGAGACGTATTTCGTCGGCCTCGACGGCGTGCCGAGTCCGGAGCCCGCAATCGTCGCGCCGTTCCCCGGCTGCGCCGTCGTCGTGCCGCCCGGCTGCAGCGTGATCATCGCGAACGCGACCGACGACCCGCTGGTGGTCGCCGGCAATCCCTCGCCCGTGGCGGCCAAGGCGATGATCGCCTGGCGAATCGAGGCGCAGGCTGCCGGCGGCGGCATCGTGATCGTCGATCCGGTGGCGGGCACCGGCGGCATGGTCATCACGCCGACCGGCGTGGATATCAAAGGCGGGCTGAGCGTCGAGGGGGTGCCATTACCATGACGTACGGATTTGCCTATTTCGGTGCCGGTTGGCGCGTTTCTCCGGCGGGCCAAATTCAGCGGGCCACGTCGATCGTCGATAAAGCGCGGCGCCTACTGCGGCCGTTGTGGGGCCCGGTGTGGAGCGATCCGGAGCGGGGCGACCCGCCGCGGCCGCCGAAATCGGTTGACGCGATTGACGTGATCGTCGGCGACCGGGCGTTCGAGCTGTTGCTGCCGATGGTGCGCCGCGGCGAGATCTCCGGCCTCGACGTGCAGGTGTTGGAAACGACGAACCGCAAGCGTCGCCACGTAAAAATCTTTTTCCTCGACGAGCACAAGAAACCGCACGTGCTCAGCGAGTTTGTGAGGTTGTTGTAATGCCGAGACACTCTGATTATGCCGTGAAGCCGACGGCCGAGATCCGCGACGATATCTGCGCGGCCGTCCGTAATACGCTCGAAGGCGTGCGCGCCGACTCCGCCGGCGATGACGTGTTTGACCTGGCGACGGGCAAGGCCGCGGCGTTGCAGGAAGCCTACGGGCACCTGCAGGCGGCGACCGACGAGGCGTTTCCCGATACCGCGTCCTACGACAACCTGGTGCGCCACGCGCGCCGCCATATCGGCGACCCGCTGGCCGCAACCAAGGCAGTCGGCCTGGTCGCCGGCGCCGGCGCGTTTTACGTCACCGGCACGATCGCCGCAACCTGGTCGGATGGCGACACCTTCATTCATCAAGAAACGGCGCAGCGCTACGAGGCGACGGCGGGCGGCGAACTCGTCGACGCGGGTGACGGCACCGGCGCGGCGTACGTCCCGGTCGAGGCCATCGTCGCCGGCGACGCGGGGGCGCTGGCCACCGGCGAGGCGGTGTTGTGGGAAAGCCAGCCGGTCGGCATCGCGGCCACGGCCACGGTAAACGGCAACATGACCGGCGGCACGGACGCGGAGAAGCAGGCGCACTACCTCGATCGCTACCATTTGTCGATCGAGAATCCGGCCGCGGGCGGCACTGCGGCGGACTTCAAGAACTGGGCGCTGGGCGTCGAGGGCGTGGGCTTTGCCGAGGCGTTCCCGTACCGCCGCGACGTGGGCACCTGCGACGTGGCGGTGC
Source organism: Candidatus Lernaella stagnicola (assembly GCA_030765525.1). Taxonomy (NCBI): domain Bacteria; phylum Candidatus Lernaellota; class Candidatus Lernaellaia; order Candidatus Lernaellales; family Candidatus Lernaellaceae; genus Candidatus Lernaella; species Candidatus Lernaella stagnicola. Next base: position 71,391 of record JAVCCK010000030.1, on the reverse strand, counting down.
TGGATATGGAAGGCGACAACGTGACGGCGGCGGTGCTTTCGGCCGTGCAGGACGCGCTGGATGAAAACCGGCCGGTATGCGCCGCCGGGGATCCGGACGCGGCGCCGCCGCTGGAACAGCCGCTGGCGGTCCATCCGGTGCTGACGGACGTGGACTTTACCTTCGGCCTGAACATGGCCAAGGGGTACGAATTCAGCGACACGCCCTCGGCCACCGTGCAGGAGGGCAGCAGCAGCCGGACGATTCGCCTGATCGATACGACAGGCTTTGAGGTCGGCCAGTGGGTTGCGTTTCGCGACCTGCGGCGCGCCCGGAAAATCAGTGCGGTCGACGCAACGGCGGACACGCTCACGCTGGCGACGCCGTTGCTGGACGCGGATGGTGAGCCGGTCGCGCCAAGCTCCGGCGATTTGGTAATGCCCGGTTGCCCCACATACGACACGCTCGCGGAGGCGATCGAAACATACTTTGCGGAGATCCGGATCGGCGCGAGCTATTACGAGTCAAAGGGCCGCGCCACCCTGACAAATCAATTCGAAGTGCTCGACGCGACGCAATCGCCGACGGGCAATGTCACGGCGCTGGTCGACGAAACGACCGTGCAGGCGCTGCGCATCGGCACGCTCATTCTGCAGACGGCAAGCTGATGCTGACCGACTACCCGATTTATCCCGCGTTCACCGACGATTTCGCCGACGGCGTGGCCGACGATGAATGGACCGACGGCGGCGCGGGGACCGTCGAAGAAGACGGCGGCGTGTGCCACATGGCCGTTACGGGCGCAGCGCTCGCCTACCGCAGCCTCGACTGGTTTCACGCCACACGCTGCGAGGTGGCCGTCGACGTGTCGATCAGCTTCGCACTGCCGGCCGGCGCCAACAACATCGCCGCCGGGCTGTTGTTTTCCGGTGCCGACGCCGACGTGCAGATGTCGTGGAGCCTCGCGCGGGAAAGCACGGGTTACTCCCTCTTCCTGTATGGCGGAGCCGTCGGCCTGTTTAGCGAAGCCCACGACGGCAGCGACACGAGGCTCGCGGTGCGGCGGCAATCGGCGGCGCGTGTGGAGTTCGGTGTGATCGAAGACGGCGAGTTCGTCGTCAAGGCGACGGTCACGGACTGGACCGAGACCTACGCGCTGGTTTCGATGACGCTGTATTCGACCGAGCCTTCCGGCACGGCCGCCTGGGCCGACTTCTCCTACACCAGCGACGAGACCCACGTCGGCCGCATCAACTCGCGCCTGCTCGGCCAGCACCTGGCAAACACGATTCGAGTGTACGGCAGCGGATTCGCCGCCGGCGCGACGGCCACGTTGGTCTCGCCTGCCGGCGACGCTGTTTGCGCGACGACGGTCGTGTCCAGCAGCGAATTGACCATCGTCACGCCCGTGCAGACCACGCCGGGCTGGCGGCGGCTCGAGGTGCGCCCGCACATGGCAGGCCCTCTGTTCACCCTGGGCGACCTTCGTGCGACCGGTGTCGGCTATCGGTTGCTGCGCGCGCTGCTGCCGCCGCAACGTTACACCGACGACACGGCCAATTTGTTCAACGTGTTCCTCGCGGCCCTCGGCCTCGAACTCGACCGGCTCGATGCGGCGATTGTCGCGCTGAAAAACGAGGAAATTCACCCGGAAACCACGATCGGGCTCATCCACCGGCACGAGCGGCAGTACGGCTTGCCGATCGCGACCGGCCACACGCTGCAGGAGCGTCGTGACCTGGTGATTCTGATGGCGACGATGAAGCCGCGACTCAGCGTGCCGTATCTCGAAGCGCTGGCGCAGGCCGTGAAGGCGGACGCGGAGATCACGGAGAACGCGCCGTACGCCGCCTTCGGGAACATGATCTGGCAATACCAAATTTATGAGTCGGAGCCCAACGAGCTCGACCGCATGGCGCACGCGGCGATCGAGCGCATGCTGCGCGGCGCCGGCCCCGGCTGGGCACGCCCGGCCGTCGGGCATGCGGGCTTCATCGTCGGCGCGTCGTGCGTCGGCCGCGACTTTGTGACGAAGGAGGCAGGCTGATGCTTGTGAAGAATTGGCATGACGCCGTGACGTGGCTTTACGCCGCCGAAGCGGACGCGATCGGGAAAAACTTTCAAGGCGCGCTCACGCCCGGCGCGTATGACTGGACCGGGTTCGAGATGCTCATTTGGACCGGCACGACCGTTACGGCGGGCGATTTGGGCGACGCGAAACTCTACTCCGCCATCGCCACGATGGACACGTGGTATTCGCAAACGATCAATTTGCTCACCGCGGGCGAGGCCGGCGGGCCCGTCGACGCCGGCACCTACGATATTTATATCGACGCAAAGGCCGTCGACGCGGGCGGCGGCGCGATGGAATATCGCGCGTGGCTGCGCTTTGCGGCGACCGGCTCCCTCGACGAGACGATCTACCTCGTCCTGGGCCGCGCGATGGTCTGGGACGGCGCGGGCATCACCGTCGTGCCGACCGTGCGAACGGATCTACACGGCACGGTGGACGTGCCGCGCGTAGGCGCAGGCTATGAATTTGCGGCGGTGCTGGCCGATAGCGATCGCGGCGCCTGGATCGACGAGCTCGCCGACGTGACGGTGGATGAAAACGCGGCAATCAATTTTATCGGCGCCGCCGAAATCATCGCCGACGTCGGGAACCTGTCGATTGACCTCGGCATCAACTCCACCGTCCTGCTCGGTACGAACGCGCAAATTGAACTGGCCGGCGCGAACGCCTCGCTGGTGTGCGACGCCGCCGCGTACATTCAGGTCTTCGGCCAATTACTCCTCGATGACGGCTCGCTCAATTACATCAAAGACGGCGCGTGGCTCTTCGTCGACGAGGGCGTCGTCGTCGTCGATGACGGCGGCCAACTCATGCTCATGGACGGCTCGACCATGCAGTGGGAAGACGGCGACCCGCCCGCGGCGTCGCCGGCGCAAAACGAGATGACCGGCGCGTCGTTCGCCAAGGCGTGGGCACTGGTCCATTCCGACGGGACGATCCTCGCCTCGCTCAATGTCAACGCCGTCAACCACGTCGCCCTCAGCGGGGTTTACGCCCTGACATTCCAGCGGAATTTTGCCGCGGCGAATTACGCGGTGACACCCGTGGCCAACAGCGGCCCGGCGGTCGCAAACTCGAGCGCGTGGAACATCGCCGGGTTCACCGTCACGACGGTCAATTTGGCCGGCGCTGCGACCGACGCCGGCTTCAGCGTCGCCGTGTTCGGTGGCGACCAAGCATAGGGGAGATCATGAAAACGAATTGGTGGCTCAAATTCGCGGCGTGGCTCGGGCGGATGTATGGAATGGCTACGTGCCCGAAACGACGAATCACGCCGCCGCTGCCGTCACCAAAGCGGGCACGGCCGCCCGTGGCCCTGCGGCCGGAGGCGCTGCTGGCGAAAACCGAGCCGGCCGTTCCCGCGTGGTATGGCGTCGCGCTGGCCGAGCTCGGCCAGGCGGAAATCGCCGGGCCGGATCACAACCCGCGAATCCAGGAATACCTCGCCTCGAGCGGCTTAATGTACGTGGCCGACGAAACCGCCTGGTGTGCCGCCTTTGTGAATTGGTGCCTGCAGCAGGCGGGCCTCGAAGGCACGGAGCGGCCTAACGCCCGCTCTTTCCTCGCATATGGCGAGCCGGCCGACACGCCGCGCGTGGGCGATATCGTCGTCCTTTGGCGCATCGCTCCGGACCATTGGACCGGCCACTCCGCGTTCTACGCAGGGGAGGAAAACGGCGACCTGCTGCTGCTTGGCGGCAACCAGGGCGACTGCGTCACCGTCGCCCGCTACTCGAAAGACCGTGTCCTCGACATCCGCCGACCCCCGGCCGCCTGAGCGGTTTTGCTCTTTGATAATTAAATAAAAGCGGCGGCGACCCGAAAGCAAACGCGTCGCCGCCGAAATCGAGGGCGGAGGTAATAGCCCACGACGAGGCGGGCTGCTGATCTACTCAGATCGGTCGGGGGGCGTAAATTCCACGTGCGCGCTCGTGCGCACGTAGTCAAGCTTGGCTGCTTTGAGGGCTAGCCGTAGCTTGCGCTTCATGGCCCTTCGATACCGCTCCCCGTCCCGTGCGGCGGTCGTCTTGTCCAGCCGCCCGCGCTTGCCGTAAAGCCATTCGGGCGGCGTCCAAGGCACGGCGAAGTGGAACACGCCGCCGCTGAATGTGGTTTGGATCGCTGGGTCAACGAACTCGCCAACCGCTGCGATTCGCGGTAGCAGCGCCACCGCTGCCTCTTCCGAGGTCAGCCAGCCGCCCCGGCGCGTACCTAAATGTTCCCGCCGATACCGCTCGATTTCATCGGCGGAAATCCACAGATCCCGCCCTCGTTTGACAGCGGCGATCTTCCCCTTCTTGGACTGTGCCTGAAGGGTCTTAGGGGACACCCCCAGCAGGTCCGCTGCCTCTTTCAGTGTAGACCACTCGCCCATCGTCATCGTCGCCATTGCCCCCTCCATCCCGGCTTGGCCGGTGGTTAGATTTGCTCATTCGCTGCTAAGAGAATCTGACGAATGATGTCGTCGTGGCTTTGGGCCAAGTCCAACTCCGCCGCCGGAACCCGCGCCACCCTCTCTCCGCCAACCTCTACGATGATTTGAACCGGCGCGGGGCCTGAATCAGTCGGGAAGCCGCCAAACGTCCGAACGTCAGCCCCGATCCCGAAACGGTCAAACCGTTCCGCCACTTCGGCCGGTACGAACTCTGTCAAATCGTCAATCTCAAGACCGTCCAGGCGGGTGATGGGGGTTTGCGGCGCGGCCGGGCAAAGCGATTCTTCGCTCGGAAGCGGCCCGTCAGCGGGCTCCGCCCCCAAACCAATAAGATCATCGATGATGCTGCTTGCTACCCGGCGGGTGTGCTGGGTCTCCCGGCAAACGCTTTCGCGTCGGCTCGCCATTCCCATTTCCCGCACGCCGTGGACCATCCCGGCTGCTTCCTCGCCGGCGACCAATCCAGCCTGGATCGCGCCAACCACTAATCTTTGGGCGAATGCGACCTGAGCTTCTGTCGGCATGAACCGTTCCATGACCCGCCCCCTTCCGTTTGCCCCGTTGTTTGTTCCGTTTGTCATCATGGGTATAATATAGGGTGGACGCCTTACGTTGTCAAGTGTTTTTTCGGTTTATTTCATTTTTTTACAGGCCCATTGAAACGGCCGATAATCCCCCTTTAGACGGTGTTTGAAAATCTAATAAATCAACAGCGCCGGCGACTTCTGTTGGAGTCTCCGACGCTGTTTCTGCGCCTTTTCTCAGCGTTTTCAGCCAGATCGGCCCAAACGCCCTTTTGAATCCACGACGCCCCCTTTGCCTCACCCCGCCGCATATAGTGAATTAACTATCCATGCGACGACATTTAGCAAACCAAAAGCGCGCCTACAGGTTTACGTTGCGCTAGCAGCCGCAGCCGTCGTCGTTGTCATCGTCGTCGTCGTCACCGGCGTCGGGGCTTGCGTCGTCGTCGTCGCCCGCCGTGGTGTCGTCGTCGTCGGTCGTATCGTCGTCACCGACCGTGTCGTCGTCATCGTCGTCGACGGGCGTTCCGCCGGAGATCGTCACGATCATCTCGTCGGTATCCTGGTATTCGATGTCGGAGACCTGCAGTTCGAAGGTGTAGTCGCCGTCCACGGTTGCCGTGAAAGTCGGCGCGGCGGTGAATTCGCCGTCCAAGGTCACATCGGCCGGGCCGTCAACCAAGGTCCACAGATAGAGCAGCAAGTCTTCGTCCGGGTCGCTGGAGCCGCTGCCGTCCAGGGTGACCACGGTATTCGCGTCGGCCGCGATGTCATCGCCCGCGTCAGCCACCGGCCCGGCATTGGTGCCCGCGTAGCGCGCCACGGAAAGGTTCATGCCCACGCCGTAGCCGCGGGTGTTGTTGGCGAAGTCCATGGCCATGAAGCCGTAACCGCGCGGATCGCCGGTGTAGCCGGGATTCGAGCCGATCGTGTCGAAGGTCCAGGTTGCGCCGCCGTCGGTGGTCACGAGCACGAGGGAGGAGGCAGCGATGCCGCGCTGGTGCGCCGCCGCGGCGTAGCCGAGGCTCGGGGTGAGCATGCGGATGTCGCTGATGATGTACTTCGAGTTGTCGGGGCCGGTGTCGGGAATCGAGCCCGCCTGCCAGGTGATGCCGCCGTCGTGGGTCATCTTGATGGTGTTTTCGGCGTGGGAGCTGGCCCATTCGTCGGTGACGACTACGCCGTTCATCTCATCGAGGAACTGCAAGCGATAAATGGAGTAGACGCCGTCGCCGTCGTAGACTTTCTCCCAGCTATGGCCGCCGTCGACCGTCTTGTACAAGTTGCCGTACTGGGCCTTGTCGCCGGCGTTCTTGGTCGGGTCGTAGCCCTCTTCGAGCATCTGCATGCGGCGAATCGGGTTGCGGAAGTAGTCGAGGTAATCGCGCATGGCGTAGTAGGTTCTTTTCGCTTCGTCGTCGTCGGCCGGCTCGCCTTTGTCGGCTTCACCGGGGGCGCCGGTGGCCACGTAGCCCAGGTCGGGGGTCAGCCACCACATGTCGGTGATGGAGGAATTGAGGCCGGTTTCCGGTGAGGGCAGGCTTACCCACGAGTCGCCGAAATCCATGCTTTTGATGAAATAGCCGTTCGAGCCGCCCGCGTAAATGGTTTCGCCGATGATCTTGAGGTCCATGGCGACTTTGGTCATGTTGCCGCCGCCGTCGTGTTCCACAAAGGTTTCGCCGCCGTCGGTGACGGTCCAGATGAACGAGCGCATGCGGAACATGCAGGCGAACATGCATTGCGGCATGTCGGGGAACTCTTCCAGGCATTCGTCCGGAACGGCCATGCCCACGACGACGCCGTGGTCCATGTCGTACCAATCGCCGTCGAGCATGAAGGTGAAGAAACTCACCATGTCACAATCGTCGCCGGTGCCTTCGAACTGAAAAATGGAGGTCCAGGTTTCACCGGCGTTTTCGGTTTTCCAGGCCCACTGGGCGCCGTAGGCGGAGAATTGGTTGATGCCGATGGTAAACGCGTTGTTGTCGTCCACCGCCGAAACCGCCAGATAGCCGGAGCTAATCGCGCCCGCGCTGGCGTCGAGGTATTCCCACTCACCCTGGCCGGCCCAGGCGGCCGATACGAGCAGCAAAGTGAGAATGAGAGCCACGGAAATTCGTTGCATGGGAGTTTCTCCTTAAGGGGCTGTCGAGCCCGGGTATTTACCAAACACGAAACCGCAGATTACGGCAGCGGCTCACTCGCGTCAAGTTTTCACCCGGCGGGCCGGTAAGATCGGATCGCAGCCGCGCGGGAAACAAATTGAATTACCGATGTGGCTGTGGTATGCGTGACGCGGTGCGACATTCACATAGCAGGGGAAGCTTCAGATGAGAAAAGCTACCGTTTTTCTTTTTGCACTGGTGTTGTGCACGGCGGGAGCCGTGCCGGCGCTGGCCGATACGGCTTTCACGATGTCCGAGCGGCAGCTTATGGGAAGGTTGGGCCTGAGTTACTACGTGACGAGCAACTACCTGGACGGCGAGGGCGACCGCCATCATCTGCACGAGGCGTTTTACCGCGAAATCGGGGGTCATTTGACGTTGCGTTGGGCGGTGCTGGACAAGGTGGAACTGGGTTTCGCGGCTCACGTGATCAACCAATACATCAACGACAAATTCGACGAGGAAAACGAAACGGCGCTCGGCGATGTGGAGTTGGACACGTTGTGGCGGATCATCGGAGGTCACCGGGCGGCGCTGGGCGTGTCGGCGAAGGTGAAGCTGCCTTATTTTTACGACGAAACCAAGCCGCTACCGCCGGGCGACGGTCAGCTTGACCTCGAGGGGCGCGTGCTGGGCGGCGTGAAGATCTCTCTGTTCACGGTGGGCGTTGACGTCGGTTACCGATATCGGGATGAGGATCCGGCCGATCTGTACGTGTACGGCGCGGAAATCGGATTTGCTTACAACATCGTTTACGGCACGCTGCGGCTGGACGGCCACTCCTCGGTGGGCAACGAAGCCGACGACGCCCAAACCGTCTATTGGCAGCGCGGCCCGGATTACGACGCGGGCTATACTCACATTCAAGTCGGGATCAAGGCCGGTAACCACTGGAGTTTCGACTTTACGGCGATTTATCCCGCCTACGGTCGTAATATCTCGCAAGGGACGATGCTTTTGTTGGGAACCAATGTCCAATATTAAGTCACGCGGAAAGATTGACACTCTCCATAAGGCCGTTCTAGTATCAGGGGCTGAGGAATCACGGCCCGCGAAGCCGCGGATAAGGATGAACGGATCCCGCTTGGCGGCGTCATAATATTTCAGGAGGTTTTTCGAAATGAAGAAAGTTAGTATTTTGTTGGCACTGTGCATGGCGGCTGCCCTATGGGCCATGCCGGCGATGGCCGAATACGGAGTCTGGGAAGAAGTCTGGGATCCGTTGCCGTACCCGCCGGGTTTGTCCAACGCCGCGGTCATGGGCATTACGGTGCCGGATGAAGACACGGCCTACACGGTGGGCATGTATCAGAGTGGCGCGCTGTCGATTCAGCACGCTTGGGCCACGCACAACGGCGGCCAGACATTCGTACCGATTCACGAATTGGACATGACCTACATAACCGATGATTGCATGATGCTGCAGATCATGAACATGTTCCTGCAGGTCGACTCGACGGGTCCGGACAACGTGCAGCTCATCGGCTTCGGCATCAACCCGGAATGCCTCGAGCAGACGCCGTTCCCGGCGTGCATGTTCGTTTGCATGCTCCAAATGCAGACCATGATTGAGTACTCCAACGACGGCGGCATCAACTGGACCGTGGCCGAGATTAACGGCGCCAGCATGATGAACATGGCCACCGCGATGGATTACGCCGACGACACCATCGGGTACGCGGTCGGCGGCCCGCAGTACATCATTCGGACGCAGGACGGCGGCGCGAGCTGGAACCGCATCAACTCGCCGGGCAACAACGAGACTTACTTCAACGACGTCGATTTCATCACGCCGGAGTACGGTTTCATCATCACCGGCTCGATGGAAGACGAACCCGAGGCCAAGGGCGAAATGACCTATGAAGAGGCCATGGCGATGTACCGCAGCGCCAAACATCGCGCGCTGTATCAACACGACCCGATGTATCGCTTGAAGTATCGTGAAGAGCACCCCGAATTGATGGGTGGCAAGTACACCGACGGCCAAATCTACCGCACCCACGACGGCGGCCAGACCTGGGAACTAGTGCAAGATACACCCAGCGATGGCTACATGTGGGTCGAAATGGTCGATGAGGACACCATCTGGGTGATGGGCGATCCGCACGTCTACACGACGCATCCCTACAACCTGTGGGTCTCCGAAGACGCCGGCGACACCTGGGAAGATGTGACTTCCCGCGTGCCGCAGCCCAACATTCCGGGCGCTCCGTCTTACGCGCTGGGCGCGATGTCCTTCCAGCCCAGCGGCCAAATCGGATTCCTGGGCGGCGCGGCCGGTAACAGCTTCAGCTACAAAGCGCTGATCATGTATTCCGATGACAGCGGCTTGACCTGGCAACAGGAAGACACCGTCGTGCCGTGGGGCCACCCGATACTCGGTTTCGGCTGGGGCAGCAACAAGCTCGGTTATGCCGCCGCGTTCGACTTGGCGGTTTACAAGTACACGCAGCTTAATGACCCGCCGATTGCCGACGCGGGCGATGATCAAGAAGTCGACCTCGGTGACACCGTGGCCCTGGACGGCAGCGGCTCCTCCGACGCCGACGAAGACCCGTTGACCTACCTGTGGGAAGCCGACGGCGTGACCTTTGATGACGCGACTGCCGTGGCGACGACCTTCACGGCCGGTACGGCGGGCGACATCATCGTGACGCTGACCGTCGACGACGGCACCGATGCCGACACCGACACGGTGACCATCACCGTGTTCGGCAGCGACGACGATACCGTTGGTGATGACGACACCACGGGCGACGACGACACGATCGGTGACGACGATACGACCGGCGATGATGACACGACCGGCAGCGACGACGACAACGGCGGCGACGGCGCCGACGACGATGACGACGACGACGACGGTTGCGGTTGCTGATCGAGTAGCATTGAAACATAAAAGCGCGGCGGGTTTCCGCCGCGCTTTTTCTTGGGGCCGGCCCCATCGTTCGTCTTGAGCCGGCGGTGGCCGCGTGCTATTTTCCGGTGTCATTTTTCGGGGCGTGGCGCAGTCTGGTAGCGCACCGGTTTTGGGAACCGGGGGTCGCCGGTTCGAGTCCGGCCGCCCCGAATCGAGTCGAAAGACGATCATGAATGAAACCTGGACTGTTCTAAAACTGCTCCATTGGTGTCGCGACTATTTCGCGGGCAAGGGAATTGAAAGCGCCCGGCTCGATGCCGAAGTGCTGTTGGCGAAGGTATTGGGCTGCGACCGCGTGGGGCTGTATTTGCGCTTCGATCAACCGCTGGAGGCCGGCGAACTGGCGACGATGCGCGAATGGGTGCGGCGCCGCGGGTGCCGCGAACCGGTGGCGCACTTGGTAGGAACCCGGGAGTTCTACGGGTTGTCTTTTCTTTGCGACGCCCGCGCGCTGGTTCCACGGCCCGAGACCGAACTGCTTGTGGAAACGGCGCTCGCGTTACTGCCGGAAACAAACGCCGCGCTGTGCGAGGTCGGCACCGGCAGCGGGTGCGTGGCCGTCAGCCTGGCCAAGCAACGCCCCGCGTGGCGCGTAACGGCCACCGAAGTGTCGCCCGAGGCGGCCGACCTGGCGCGCGAGAACATTGCGCGGCTCCAGGTGGAAGACCGCGTTGAGGTGTGCGAGGTAAGCTTGCTGGATGCCGAGGCCGGCGGATTCGACGCCGTGCTGAGCAATCCGCCCTATATTGCCTCGGGAGACTTGGCGACGCTGATGCCCGAGGTCGCGCAGTATGATCCCGCCCTGGCGTTGGACGGTGGCCCGGATGGTTTGGATGTGATTCGCAAGCTCGTACCCCGGGCGCGTGAAGCGCTCAAACCGGCCGGTTGGCTGGTCGTGGAGTGCGGGGCGGGGCAGGCCGACGCGGTAGCCGAGTTGTTCGCGGCGGGCGGCTTTGACGGCGTCGAGAGGCGTTGCGACCTGGCGGGCATCGAGCGAGTAGTGATCGGACGCCGCAGCTAAGCGGCGAGGAGGCGGTTGTGGAAAAAATGGTCATCACCGGCGGCGAGAGGCTGCTGGGTGAAGTGCGGGTAAGCGGGGCGAAAAACGCGGCGTTGCCGATGTTGTGCGCCACGATTCTCACCGAAGCGCCCAGTACCTTGCGCGACGTGCCGCAACTGCACGATATCCGCACGGTCAAACGGCTGCTGGAAGGCCTTGGCGTGAAGCTGAGCGGCGAGAACGGCGACATCCGCGTCGATCCGGCCGGCTTGGTCGGCCACGAAGCGCCGTATGAAATCGTCAAAACCATGCGCGCGGGCGTGCTCATTTTGGGGCCGCTTGTGGCGCGGTTGCGCCGGGCCCGCGTCTCGCTACCCGGCGGTTGCGCCATCGGCGCGCGACCGGTGGACCAACACCTGCGGGGTTTGCAGCGGCTGGGCGCGAAAATCACCGTGGAGCACGGATACATCGAAGCGTCGGCCCCGCACGGTCTGCGCGGCAACACGGTATGTTTCGACTTCGTCACCGTCGGCGGCACCGAGAATCTCATGATGGCCGCCGCGCTCGCCGAAGGCGAAACGGTGCTGGAAAACGTGGCGCGGGAACCGGAAATCACCGCCTTGGCCGATTGGCTGCGCGGCATGGGCGCGCGCATCGAGGGCGACGGCACCGACGTGATTCGCATTCAGGGCGTGAGCGAATTGCACGGTGTCGAACAAACCCTGATCGCCGATCGCATCGAGGCCGGTACGCTGATGGTCGCCGCCGGCGTCACGCGGGGGAATATCCTGCTGAAAAACGCGCCGCTGCACCATTTGCAGACCGTCGTGGAAAAGCTGCGGCAGGCGGGCCTGACGATCGAGCCGGAAAACGGCGACCTGCGCGTGATCGGTCCGCACCGCATACACGCCGTCGACGTCAAGACGCGCCCCTATCCGGGCTTCGCCACCGATATGCAGGCGCAATTGATGGCCCTGGCGTGCCTGGCCGACGGGCTTTCGGTGATCACCGAAACGATTTTTGAGAATCGCTTCATGCACGTCTCGGAATTGCAGCGCATGGGGGCGCAAATCAGCATCGAAGGAAACACCGCCCTGGTGCGCGGCGTGCCGCTGCTGTCCGGCGCGCCGGTGATGGCGACCGATTTGCGCGCGTCGGCGAGTTTGGTGTTGGCCGGGCTGGCGGCCGACAGCGTGACCGAAGTGCTGCGGATCTATCATTTGGATCGCGGCTACGAACGCCTGGACGACAAGCTCAACGCGCTGGGCGCGAAAATCCGCCGCGCCAAGCAACCGATACCCTAACCGTTAGGGCTCGATGGTCGCCCGCATCAAATAGACGGTATCGGTCGCCGCGTGGTTCTGCTCCAGTTGTTCGAAGACTCCCTGCAATATCGTCGTTTGCGATTGCCCGGTCACCGAGCCGAGTAGGAACTGTTCGCCGCTTTGAATTCGCACGACGGTGGCCAAATCTTCGGCGACTTGCACTTGCCGCCCGGCGTCGGTGAACCATACCGTCTGCGGGAACACGGCCAGCTCAATCTGCTCGCCCACCACGCGCGGGCGCACCATCAACGAGACCTGAACGTCTTGAATGCTTCCGGCGACCAGCGGGCGCCGCCCACGTCCGACAGCGACTCGATCGGGCGAGAAACCTTGCTTGCGCCCGGTCACCAGGGCGGCGGTGCCCCCTTCCAGCACGCGGACGGTTTGCCGGGAGGCGTCGGTGCTGCGGTGGATGCGTTTGGTGACGCCGCCTCGGGTGCCGACGAGGCCACCTCGTTCGGTGCCTTCCAAGGGCAGGGTGCCCACGCGCCAGCCGCGTCCTTCGACACGCCATGTGACGTCGATGCCGAGGTTTTCGTATTCGGTTTGGCCGACGCGCTGCCATTCGACAAGCACGTTGCGCAGGGGAACGTCGAGTTGCTGCAGGACTTTTTTGACCCGGGCGATAGCGGCCTGGTCGCCCTGCACGATGATGCGGCCGGTGCGCGAATCGATGCCGATGGTGGCGGTTTTTCCGGCCGCCGCCTCCAGGGCGGGCAGGAGGCTTTGGGCGGTCCGGTGGCGTGGTTGCAGCACGACAACGTCGTCGGCCGCGAATGTGGAGACCGCGAAGAGCGCCGATATGGCGGCAATAATCAGCAGGCAGGACATTTTTTTTTCGACAAATTGGAATTTAGTCTTTCCAACGTGGCGAAAATAGTGGAAAATTCGCACGTGGCTTGACACGCAACCAGAGACTCGAACAAATTTTCGTACATGATGCCTATTAATCACGACACTCGCCCCTTAGAAACGCCCGCTATTAAGGGTAGTTTAACCCAGATTCATCCCGCTAGGTTAATTTATGGATTCTTCAAGGCCAAAAAACGGGGTGTGCTTTCTTTCGACGGTGATCCGACCCGCGTTCGGCTCTACCTGAACGAAGGCTGTTTGGTGCTGTGTGAGCGGTTTCTGTTCGAGGAGCCCGAGTTCGGTTTGTTTTTAGTGCACCACGGTGTCATTACCAGTGAAGAGTTACAGAATTTCGGCGCGAAGGCGAAGGCGGAAGAGACCACCGCGCTGCACCTGATGATCGAACAGAAAATGGTCCAGTACGGGCAAATTCGTCGTCTGGCGGGCATCTATTACGAACGCAATATCATGGGCTTGTTCAACTGGCGCAGCGGCGATTACGCGTTTTACGAGCAGGAGATGCCCGATTCTCAGGAGCTACCCGACCCCCAGCGCACGCTGCGTTGGCTGATCGACGGTATCCGCAAATATTATCACCCCGGGATGATCGAGGATCGGTTACGCAAACGCTCCGCGACGCCCTTGAAAACCTTCAAGGACGCGCTGATCGACCTTGATGACGTGTTGGTCACCGACGCCGAAAAGCAGATCGGCCAATGGATTCGCGAGGGCAAGACGCCGGGGGACATCGTCGCGGAGTCGGAACTAGATGCGCCGGACGTGCGCGCCCTGATTTTCGGCCTGCTGACCATCGAATGCGCGAAATTCGCCCGCAGCGGCGTCTCTCGAAAGAAAAAACGCGGCGAAACCGAAACCGCCGCGCCCACGGCCGAAGAGGGAAAATGGGAATGGGCGTTCCGGCAGGCTGAAAAAAGCGTGGATCGTATCCACGAGGAAGTCGCCCAGGAACCCGAACCGGAGCCGGCGGCGGCGGGTCAGGACGAACACCACCATGCCGAGAGTATGAAGCTCGCCGCGGAGATTCTGCGCCGAGCGGCCGAGCAGGGTGTCGACATCTCCGATTTGCGGCAAGCCGATTCCACCGAATCTCTGGCGGTCTTGCTGCGTGCGCGAATCAAGCAACGGCTTGAGGAAGTACGGGGCGGTCGGGCCGGCGACGTTGAGGAAGCGGAACAAAGCATTCACGAAAGACCGGCTGACGTGACTCCCACGGAGACGTCGGCGGACGATGTCGAATCGGACGCCGCGCGGCACGTGGCGGAAGAGTTTCAGCAGATTATCGAAGGCCGGTTGGCCGATGCCGACGACGGGCAGGCGGAACCGGATGAAATCGGACTGGATCAACTCGACGATTTCGATATCGGCGAGCTGCCGGATATCGACGCCGAAAATGCCGACGACGATTTCGGCGAAATGGTCGACCGCACCAACGTGGCTGCGGCCGAAGACGACGGGTTGAACATCGACTTCGACGCGCCGGACGAGTTGGCGATGGGGGAAGATATGGAGCCGGACCATCTTGATTTCGCAGCCGATGATCCTGCCGATCAAATTTATCGCATGGGCGTGGCTCTTCTGGAACAGGAAGAATTCGAACGCGGTTTCGAAGCGTTGAACATCGCTCAGGAACGTGGTTTCGCCGAGCCCAGTCTGCACGTGTACCTGGGATGGGCGTATTTCAAAACCCACGAACGAACTCCTGAAACGCTGCAGAATGCGACGGCCCGCGTGCGCGAAGCGCTCAAAGTGGACCAGCGCAACACCACCGCCTACGTCTACCTCGGCCGCATTCACAAGGAGGCGGGCGATACGAGCATGGCGGAGTTGTATTTCGTCAAAGCCCTGGAAATCGATCCGGATTGCCGTGCCGCCAAAGAGGCGATCCGCGACATCTACTCCGCCCGCTGACGCCGCGCGCGAACGCCTGGTCGTTTTCGTCTGCCCCACCCAGCACCTGGACGCCGTAGCGCGGGCCGCCGCCGCCCACATTAACGAAAACACACTGGTCGCGCCGGCCGGTATCCGATCGTGACCTTGCTTGACTTGGCGCAACGCGCCTTTTAGCCTGATTTTTCATTATCCAAGTGCAGATGTGACGGGAGGATTCATGGCAGCCTCTAAACGGGGAGCCTGGGGTAGCAAGATAGGCTTCATCCTGGCCGCGTCGGGCAGCGCCATCGGTTTGGGTAACATCGTGTTTTTCGGTGCGAACGCCTACCGGTTTGGGGCGGGGGCGTTTTATCTGCCCTATTTCCTCGCGCTGATCGTGATCGGCATACCCTTGATGATCGTCGAGTTGGGCCTGGGGCGGATGACCGGCAAGGCGTTTCCGTTGGCCATGCGGGAAATCGGCGGCAAGCGCGGCGAGTATTTCGGCTGGTTCGGCGTGCTCAACGCCGGCGTCATCACGATGTACTACATCACGATTCTCGGCTGGGTCGTCGGCATGCTCCTGCGTTCCATCGGGCCGTTGTGGACGCCGACCGACGTGCAGGCCTTCGGGTTGGCGGCGGGAACGCTGTCGAATTCGATGAGCCATTTCTTCGACATGATCAGCCGTTACGACGCCTTGGCGTTCGTCGTGCTCGTATGGATGTTGAACATCTTCACGGTGCTTTGGGGAACGAAATCCATCGAGACCGTGGTCAAGGTGTTCGTGCCGGCGATGTGGCTGTTTATGATCGTCCTTATTTTCCGCGGGCTGACCTTGGACAACGGGCTCGAGGGCGTGTACCTGCTGTTCACGCCGGACTGGGCCGTGATGAAAAGCAGCGAGGTGTGGCTCGGCGCCATCAGCCAAATCTTCTTCACGTTGTCGCTGGGCTTCGGCATCATGGCTACGTACGCATCCTATCTGCCGAAAAAGAACGACGACGTGCAAAGCGCCCTGACCATCTCGTTGATGAACTGCGGCTTCGAGTACCTGGCGGGCGTGGCGATTTTCTCGTTGCTGTTCGCCTTTGCCATCGTCCCGAAGGCCAGCACGTTGGGGATGATGTTCTTCGTTATCCCCGAGGGCCTCGCGCAGATGCCCTTCTGGGTGCGCACCTTCGGCGTGCTGTTTTTCGTCTTGCTGCTGACCGCGGGGCTGACCAGCGCGGTGAGCCTGGTCGAGACCGTGGTGTCTTCGATCATCGACGCCTTTGGCTTTACGCGCAAAAGAGTGGTGGTCGCGGTGGCGTTTTTGGGGGCCATCGGTTCGATTTCCTTCGCCATGCCGCAGGTGATCGACAAGGGGTTGGATAACAACGGCACCTTGGGCTTAACGCTGCTGGACATGTTCGACCACTGGGCGTTTTCTTACGGGCTGCTGCTGGGCGGGTTGATCGAGTGCATTTTCCTGGGCTGGCTTTTCGACACCGACAAGCTGATCGCCCACATCAACCGGCACAGTTCGATCAAACTCGGCGCGTGGTTCAAAGTGCTGCTGCGTTACGTGCTGCCGAGCTTGATCATCCTGGTCGTCGGCTCGGGGATCTACAAGGAAATCACGGGCGGGCTCTACGGTCACGATTTCAAGGCCGGTCCGTACCAGGGCTTCATGCACTGGTCGGTTGTGATCTGCTGGTTGACCTTTACGCTGGGCGGCGCGGGCGTGTTTATGTTCTTCCGCAACCGGCGTGAGAAAGGAGGCGCGGCATGAAAACGACGGCGACGATTTTGCTGGCGGTATTTGTGTTGGCCCTGACTGCGCCGGCTTGGGCCGCGAAAATCGAATGCGAGCCCGAGTTTCCGATTCGGGGACAGGAAGTGTTCGTCACCCTAAGTGACGTCGAAGACCCGACCGCCTGGTCGTTCGTGGTCACCTACCGGCCCAACTCCGCCACGGCGCAAATCAACCAGCTCGGCCCGCCCGCCGCCGACGGTCGATTGCGGTGGCTACCGACGGCTTCGGGTCTCGTGGAAATCAAAGCGCAGGGCCCGACCAAAGACGCCAAGGTCACAACCAACATCGCGGTGCGTTTTCCCTCGCCGCCGATTTCCGGAATCATTATCCTGCTGGTTGCCGGCACGATCCTGTTCGGCGGCGCCGGGTATTCGTTGTCAAAAGCGATCCGTAACTGAGAACCCCCCTTCGCTCTTTTGCGACCGGGACTACCCTGGTATCTTTCCCAAGATGAAAGTATTGCTCGTCAATCCGCCGATTGCCCCGCGGGAAAGGGGCAACGCCGTAGTGGCCCGGCTGTTTTACAACAGCATGCCGCTGGGGCTGGGCTACCTAGCCGCCATCGCCGAACGCGACGGGCACGAGGCGATGATTATCGACGCCGCGGTCGAGCGCCTCACGATGGCCGAACTGATGCGGCGTACCGGCGAGTTCGGGCCGGACCTCATTGGCCTGACCGGCGTGACGACCAGTTGGGTGATGAGCGTCGCCACCGCGAACGCCTTCCGGCAACGGTGGCCGTCGATACCTTTAATTGTGGGGGGGCCGCACCTGGCCGCGTGGCGTGAGGACGCGCTGAGCGATACACCCTTCGATGCGGGCGTGCTCGGCGAGGGCGAGACGGCCTTCGCGCGGATTCTGGCCGGCGAGCCGTGGCCGCAAATTCCCGGTTTGTTGGTGCGCGAGGACGGCCGGCTGCGAAACACGGGCCCGGCCGAAGTCGTCTCGCACCTGGATGAACTACCGTATCCGGCGCGGCACCTGATGAAAAAAGAACTGTACCGGCCCATCCCCGCCGATTACCGCGAGTTGCCGAAAATCCCGATGATCACCACCCGCGGCTGCCCGCACGGCTGCATCTTTTGCGACAAGAACGTGTTCGGCAGGCGCATGCGCGCTCACAGCGTCGAGCGCGTGTTGGACGAGGTGGAGCACTGCATTGCGGAACACGGCGCGCGGGGCATCGCCTTTTTGGACAGCACCTTTGCCACCCTCGACGAGCGCGCCAAGGATATCGCGCGCGGCATGATCGCCCGCGGCATCAAAACTGAGTGGACCTGCACCCTACGCGCCGACACGGTGGACGAAGAGATGTTCGCCTTGTTCCGCGAGGCGGGCTGCTGGCGGGCGCGCCTGGGTATCGAGTCGGGCGATCCGGAGATTCTGCGGCGCATCGATAAAGACGTGAAGACGGAGCAGATTCGGCAGGCCGCCGAATGGGGCGATAAGCAGGGCATCCAGATGAAGGCGTTTTTCATGCTCGGCCATTTCGGCGAGACCGACGCGTCGGTGCGGCGATCGATCGAATTCGCGCTGAGTCTGCCGTTGATGGAAGTGACCGTGCAGATCAACACGCCCATGCGCGGCACGCCGCAATACGAGCAGTGGTCGTCGTGGGGGTCGCTGACCGGTCACGATACGACCGATTTTTCTTTCTGGGAGCCGGTGTTCGTACCGCACGGTTGGACGCGCGAAAGCCTGATGGCGGCGCAGCGCCGCTTTTATCGTCGCTTCCTGTTGCGGCCCAAGCTGTGGTGGCGGCACTTGAGGAACATCCATGGTTGGCGGGACGTGCGCCGGTACCTCGAAGCGATTCGCCTGGTGCTTTACCTGATACTCGGCCGCGACCAACGGAGCGCCTGATGACGCCGCGCGTGATACGCACCGCCGTCAATTTGCTGCGCCGAAACCTTACCTACGTGCACGCCGGGATCACGCACCGCTGCAACCTGCGATGCGGCATGTGCGGCGTCTACAAGCGGGCGGGGGAGCTCGAGGAAGCAACGCCGGAGCGCTGGCGGGAGATCGCTCGCTTGCTGGCCGAGCGGGGCGCCACGACAATTAGTCTCGGCGGCGGCGAACCCTTTGTGCGCGAGGATGTGGCGGAGGTCGTCGCCGCGTTTGCCGATCACGGTTTTCGCGTGCGCGTGTTGACCAACGGCGTGGCCGTCAACGAGGCGAAGGTGCGCGCCTGTTTGGCCGCGGGCATGGCCGACCTGTCGTTTTCGCTCGACAGCCTCGACGCGGCGGTGCAGGAAGAATTCGACGGCCTGCCCGGCGGGCTCGATAAACGACTGGCCAACCTGGCCATGTTGACGCAAACCCTGCCGCACACGGCCGGGTGGTTGATCAACACCATCGTCAGCGCCAAGAACCTGGCCGACCTGCCGCGCATTTCCGACCTGGCCTACAACCTGGGCGCGCAGGTGAGTTTTATTCCGGTGCATCTAGCCGACGTCGAAGGCGACGCCTTTTTCGGCAGCGACGCATCGCACGCCTTTCCGCCCGAGCAGGCCGATGCGCTGCGGGCCTTCGTGAACGAAGCCGTGGCCGACAAAAAGCGTCGCGGGCACGTGGCCAACTCGCGAGCCTTTCTCGCTGAAATCCCCGGCTACCTTCTCGAAGGCCGCACGACGTGGCGCTGCCTGGCGGGGCGGGCCTATTTGTCGTTGCGGCCCGACGGCAAGGCCAGCCTTTGCCACCATTTCGAAACCATTGACGCGGTGGAGGTCGAACAGATCGCCGCGCGATGGACCGAAGAATTCATCCGCCGGGAAACGGCGTCTTGCCCCGACTGCCTGCGCCCTTGCTGGGCGGAAGTCGCGCTGCTGGCGGTAGACCCGGGCGCGATGTGGGATCAGGTGCGGCTGCAGACCGCCGGCATGTCGCGTCGCCGCTCGCCGCGGAGCGAAGCCGACATCCGCCGTCTCGCAGGGTTGGTGTCATGAAGGTCTTGCTGATCAACCCGCCGGGCGACAACGCGATTTCCGGGGAAATTCCCGACGTCGTGCGCGAGGGGGGCAGGCTGCCGCCGCTGGGCTTGCTGTACGTCGCCGCGGCGCTCAAGCGGGCCGGGCACGAGGTACGTTTTTTCGATGCGGGCAACAGCGGCGCGGGCGTGCGCGAGGTACTGTTGCACGTGCAGGAATTCGCGCCCGATGTCGTGGGTGTGACGGCCACGACCTATCAACTCGTCGACGCCGTGCACGTGCTGGCCGCGGTGAAGCAACAGCGGCCGGAGGCGCTGCGGGTCCTGGGCGGGCCGCACGTCAACGCCTTCGCGGTCGAAGCGGCCGGGTTGGAGGAAGTTGACGCAGCTTTCCTGGATGAAGCCGACGAATCGCTGCCCGCGTTTTTGGCGGCGTGGAAGGGCGGGTTGCCGGAAACGGCGCCGCCGGGCGTGCTGTTCATGCGCGACGGCAAGCTGGTGCGTGGGGAGCCGGTTTGCCGGCCAAAGGACTTGGACGAACTGCCGACTCCCGATCGCTCGCTGCTGGATCGCTCGCTGTATGGCGACGTCGCCGTGAGCGCGGGGCCGCTGGCCACGGTATCAACCAGCCGCGGCTGCCCCTTTGCGTGCACTTTTTGCTCGACGCCCGGTCCGCCGGTGCGCCTGCGCGACCCGAAGGCCGTCGCCGAAGAATTGCAGGAGTTGGCCGGGCAGGGTTTCCGCGAGGTGTATTTCGTTGACGACACTTTCAACCTGCAACCCGAGCGGGCCGCCGCGCTGTGCGAGGAGCTCATCCGCCGCAAGCTGCCGCTTACCTGGACGTGTCGCGCCCGCCTCGACCGGTTGACGCCGGAACTGGCGCGGCTGCTCAAACCGGCCGGTTGCGTGCGCGTGCAGCTCGGCGTCGAAGCCGCCACGCCCGAGGCCCTGGAAGTGCTGGGCAAGAGCATCACGACCGATGACGCCCGGCGAGCCGTCGCGCTGCTGCGGGAGGCGGGCGTGCCCTCGGCGGCGTATTTCATGATCGGCCTGCCGACCGATCGCGCGGTGGCGGATATTCGCGGGACGGTTGAATTCGCGGTGGAACTCGATCCGGATTACGCGGTGTTCAACGTGTTGGTGCCGTACCCGGGGACGCCGCTTTTCGAGGTGGCGGTCGCGCGGGGGCTGATCGATCCCGAGGTGTGGCGGTCGTTCGCCCGGCATCCGGATTCCTCGTTCCAGCCGCCGGTTTGGACCGAATTTCTGACGCCCGCCGTGTTGTACCGCGAACTGCGCCGCGCTTATCGGCGTTTCTACCTGCGTCCGACGCCGATCTGGCGGCAAGCCAGGCGCCTCACTCCGCGCAACCTGTGGGCGATCGCCCGCCGCGCCGGCGACATCGTACGGGGTTAAAAAAAACGACCGGGGCGAACCCGGTCGTCGTTCGAACCTATTTGCTTTCTATTACTTCGCGTACCAGGTTGTGCCTTCGGGGCCGTCTTTGATCGAGAGGCCCCAGGCTTCAAGTTCGCCGCGGATTTTGTCGGCCGTGGCCCAATCCTTGGCCGCGCGCGCTTGGTTGCGGGCGACGATTTTCGCCTCGATGTCGGCCTCGGTGATCCCGTGCTTGGCCATGGCGATTTCGGCGCTTCGCCGGCGGTACTCGGCGGTCCCGACGATGGGAAAGCCCAGTACGTCGCGGATGGTGTCGAAGGCTTTTTTCGCTTCGGTCAGCAGCATCGACTTGCCCGGCTCGTCCTGCAGCTTGCCTTTGGTCGCGATGGTGTTGACCAAGGTGACCAACTCGAACATGTATCCGATGGCGCGGGGCGAGTTGAAGTCGTCGTCCATGGCCGCGGTAAAGCCGTCGACCGCCTGCCGCAAAGCCGGTAGTTGCCCTTTTTGCTTGCCGGTCAATTGCGCTTCGTCGAGTTCAACCTCTTTGGGCAGATTCGCGTCGAGCGTTTCCAGTGCAGTGAAGACGCGATCGACCGCCTCCCGAGCTTCGTTCAGCGCTTCGTCGTAATAATCCAACGGGTGGCGGTAGTGCACCGCCATGAGGAAGAAGCGCAGCACGTCGGGCGGGATGGTTTTGAGTACGTCGCGAATCGTGAAGAAGTTGCCCAAGCTCTTGGACATCTTTTCGTGATTCACCTGCACGAAACCGTTGTGAATCCAGTATTTGACAAAAGGCTCGCCGGTGGCGCCCTCGGATTGGGCGATTTCGTTTTCGTGGTGCGGGAACACAAGGTCTTGCCCGCCGCCATGAATGTCGAAGCTCGCGCCGAGGTGGTGATTGCTCATCGCCGAGCATTCGATATGCCACCCGGGCCGTCCTTCACCCCACGGGCTGTTCCATGTCGGTTCGCCGGGTTTGGAATTTTTCCACAGCGCGAAATCGAGCGGATCCTGCTTGCGCTCGTCGACATCGACGCGGGCGCCGGAGCGCATCTCATCGATATCCCGACGCGAGAGCTTGCCGTAACCCTCGAATTTCCGCACGGCGTAGTAGACATCACCGCCCGCGTTGTACGCCAGGCCGTTATGTTCCAACTTCTTGACCACCTCGATAATTTGCTCGATGTGCTCGGTGGCGCGCGGCTCGACGGTCGGGGATTGAATCCCGAGTTCGTTCATGTCGGTGTAGAACTCGTCGATATACTGCTGCGCCAATTCGGTAGTCGGAACGCCGCGCTCGTTGGCGCGGGCGATGATCTTGTCATCCACGTCGGTGAAATTGCGCACGTAGGTAACGTCGTAGCCTTTGTGCTTGAGCCAGCGAAACACCACGTCGAAAACGACTTGGCTGCGCGCGTGGCCGATGTGGCAGAAGTCGTACACGGTCACGCCGCACACATACATGCCGACTTTGTTCGGCTGCAGCGGTGTGAACTCTTCTTTTGTCCGGCTTTGCGTGTTGTAAACGACTAGTGCCATCGTTCGCTCCTGGTCAGGCTACGGCTAAACTACTTCTTCTCAAGCGCCATCTCGATCACGCCTTTGAAGAATTCCTTCGGTTTGGCGCCGCGCACCATGTATCCGTTGACGAAGGAAGTCGGCGTGCCGCGGACACCAAGCTTTTGTCCCAGCGCGTCTTCCGCGCCAACCTGGGCTTTGACTTTGTCGCCGTCCATATCTTTTTTCAGCTTCGCCACGTCCAGGCCCAGCGCCTTGGCTTTCGGGGCAATGACTTCGTCGAAGGCTTTTTCCGGCGGTGTGCGGATCCAGTCCTTTTGGGTGCTGAACAGCGCGTCGACAAATTCGAAGAACTTGCCCTGCAATCCGGCGGCTGCGGCGGCGCGGTGATAGAACTCGGCGCGTTCACCGTGGACGATCCGCGACTGGAAGGTGACATGCACTTTGTCGGCGCCGAATTCTTCCTGTAACTGACGAATGGACGGGTCGAGACGGGCGCAATACGGGCAGAGGAATTCGGTGAAGGTCACGATCTGAACCGGGGCGTTTTTATTGCCGACGGAGTATGAGCCCTGGGGAACGTCGAGCGTGACTTTTTCCTGCTTGAATACGTCTTTGGGATCGTTGGACGGGGCGGTTCGCTGAGGCCGCTGGCCCTGCTTGCCTTTGCCGCTGCCCTGTACGCCTTTGGCCAAGGCGACCAAGGTCGTGAAGGCTTCGCGCGGCAGGTTTTCCTGTTTCTTCAGGTTTTTGACCATTTCCTCGGCGATGGTGGGGCTCGAGGCGGCGATCGCCAAAGCCAGAGCCTGGTTCATTTCGTCGAGTTCTTTGAACTGCTTATTCTGTTTCGCGGCGTAGCTCATTTTGCTTGTCGGGATAATGCTTGTGAAGCGGCCGACCGAGAAGCCCAAAAAGAGCACGCTGAATGCGAATAATACGAT
The DNA here is from genome assembly GCA_030765525.1 of Candidatus Lernaella stagnicola. Lineage (NCBI taxonomy): Bacteria > Candidatus Lernaellota > Candidatus Lernaellaia > Candidatus Lernaellales > Candidatus Lernaellaceae > Candidatus Lernaella > Candidatus Lernaella stagnicola. Next base: position 47,638 of record JAVCCK010000030.1, on the reverse strand, counting down.
CAATACTTTTTTTGCCACGGTTTTCCCTCCCGGTGGATAACAATGTTCAAAATTAGCCTTATGAACATACCGACCGCGTTTTTGTTGTCAAGCGAATCGGCGCTAATAAATCGCGCGCGCGCCGATGAGGCGGTAATGGAAACTGGCCGACACAGTCAGCTTGTCATCGGGCCAGTGCGAGGGGAAGGGATTGAACCCCGATTCGCGCACGGCCTTAAGTGCGTAATTGTCCAGCAGGCGAAACCCGCTGCTTTGCAGCACGCGGGCGTCGCTGATTTTACCCGAGCGTTCCACAGTGAAGCGCATGAAGGTCACGCCTTGCTGACCGGAACGCTGCGCGGCCTGCGGATACACCCACGCGAGGTAAATCTTCTCCCGCATGTGGCTGAAGTAGCCCATGTAGCGCAGCTTCTTGGTGGAAATCGATACCGATTTGCCCGGCGCGCCCACGTCCGGATTGTACGGATTGACGCCGTCCTCCCCGCCGCCCGGAGCATCCATGCCGGTGCGCGCCAGCAGTTGGTCCACACTTTTCGGCCCCGTTCGACTTCCGCCCGGCGTGCGGGAGGAAACCGCCGTTTGCGAGCCCGCACCACGGGGGTTCGGCACCCCTTGGCCGATATCGGGTATGGACGGCGTTCTGCGGCCCGGAGCCGAAGCGCCGCCGGGTCGCGTACCGCGCCCTGGTCCGCGGGGACCGGGCGCGCGATCGATTTCGTTGATAGGCCTGTCGGCTAGGTGGCTCGGCGGTCCGGCGTCGTGGTCTTCATAGCCCCAAGCATCCGCTTTGTCGGGTGTTTTCTGGTTGGCAGGCGGTTTTTGGAAAAGGTAGCGGTCGGGGTTGTTGGGGTCTTTGAGAGCCGCTTCGAGCGCGGCCATGTCGGCCAGGTCAAAATCGATCGTCTCAGATGTGTCCGTGGGAGCGTTGAAATCCATCACGCCGCCGAAAAAGAGCAAGCCGAGGCCTACATGCAGCAATAGCGATAGCACCGCCGCCACACCGACGATCCAACGGTCGCGATATCGTCGCATCTGATCGCGCCAGGATTCGGGCAACAACTCTCCTTCCGGTCGCCAAATGGGCGCCAAGCCCTGTATACGACAAGCGCGCTTACCAAGCAACGGCCCGCCTCGGTGATTAGACCGTCACGGCGCGCCCTTGTTCAATCAAATATAGCCACCGCGCAAGTCGGCCGACCGGCGGTTTCTTGCAAAACGGAAGAGCGGGGCGTTCAGAGGGGAAATGCCGCGTTAATCCGGCGGTGGAGAGGACTCGGCGTCGAGTTCGTCGTTTTCCTTCGGCTCCTCGGGCACGGATGTGGGGTCGCTCGTCTCGTCTCGCGTGACGATGCGCCGCGCTACGTCCATGAGTTCTTCGTAGGTGTATTCGGTCAGGTCGATGTCGATCGTGTCCCACTGGTCTGAGGGGGGCCGGAAATGGTGGTAAACCGCCGTGGCCAAAAAGAAAAGTATCACGTGCAGGACGAGCGACAGCGCCAGACCCAGCCCCAGAGTGCGCCACCAAAACCGTCGTCGTTGTTTGTCGCCCAACCTATTCTCCTGCGTTTGGGCGATTGTAGGGGCAAAGCCGAAGCCGCCGCAAACGCGCATTTTCTCTTCAATCGACTTATATTCCGTGTTACCAACGACCACCGGCAGCAGATTCACACGCAGGGAGGAACGCATGTCTCACGTTGATGCGACGACCGAACCGACTTCATCCTCGAGGCCCATCGCGTTGATCACCGGCGCCACCTCGGGCATCGGATACGAAATGGCCGACCGCCTCGCCCGGCGCGGCTACGACCTCGTGTTGGCCAGCCGCAATCTGGAGCGCATGAACGAAATTCGGGATCGCTTCGCCGAAAGCGGCACGCAAGTCGTTGCCATCCAGGTGGATCTGACCGGCATCGAAGCGGCCCGGTTCCTGTACGACGAAATCACGCGGCGCGGATTCGCCATCGATGTGTTGGTCAACAATGCGGGCTTCGGCGTGTGGGGCGACCACGTGGAACAGGATCCGCAACGCGTCGAACAGATGCTCGGGCTCAACGTTGTGGCACTTACGACCTTATGCGGTCTGTTCGGTAAGGACATGAAGCAGCGCGGTCGCGGTTACATTCTCAACGTGGCCTCGGGTGCGGCCTACCAGCCCATGCCGCGGATCGCCGCCTATGGGGCGAGCAAGGCGTACGTGCTCAACTTTAGCGAGGCGCTGGCCAAAGAGTTGGAAGACTACGGCGTGAGCGTCACCGTGCTTTCGCCCGGCGCGACCGACACCGGCTTTTTCGACGCGGCCGGGATGGAAGTCAGCGAGGCCGGGCCGATGTCCAAGAAATTCCGCATGTCCGCCGGCACCGTGGCACAAATCGGTCTGGACGCCATGTTCGACCGGCGCCTTTCGGTCATCCCCGGCTTTTTGAACAACCTGTTGGCCTTTTCGGTGCGCCTCGCGCCGCGCAGCGTGGTGGCGGCGATCGTCAAGCGCTTGGCCGACAGCGTGACGGCGGACTCCGCGTAGTCGGCATCTCCATCCCCTTTTTTTTGGGGGGCGCGACGCGGGCATGGGGCGAATCGGTTTCTTTGACCTTTCGCTTGGGTAAAGTGTACGATCAACGACATCTCCGCAGCGCACCAAAGATTTCTCCCACCGTTGCCATTCATTGCGGAGTTCGGGCTTCAAAATTCGACTTGCCGAAACACGGGTTCACCGGCGAAGGGGAAACCATGGGATTGAAAGCCTTTTTCGACCAGATGTCGTTTGGCCGGGCCGTTCCGTCGATGCTCGGCCAAGGGGAGGCCGTCGTGTGGAAATGCACCTGCACGCTGGTTTACCACGATCGCTCCAGCGGGAATTCACGGCCGGGCATGCGGGTGTTCTTCTCCACGTCGGGCATCCTCTGGCGCGGGGACAACGGCGGCGCGCGAAGCATACCCTATTCTGCCATTCGGGGCATGACGTGGGGGCCTGACCTGTCGATCGTCAATCTTAGTACGTTGAATGCGCTGGCTTTGGCGTCTGCGGGCGTTTTCCTCGGCGAAGTCACGATTGAACACGACGGCGAACAGATCGCCGGCCCCATCACGCTCCGTTTTGACGACAAGGCGAAATTCAAAAAGTGTAGAGAAACGCTGGAAGCCGCCATGGCGGAGTGAGAGCGCGCCAAACGAATGCAATAAAAAAGGCGCCCCGAAGGGCGCCTTTTGCGGACTAGTTGTTGTGGGTTTTACATGTTGGGGTCGATGCGGGCCGTGGTGCCGTCAGGCAACTGGGCGATCAGGAAGATGTCCGGATCGTCGTAGACCGCAAAGACGTTGTACTGCGCGCCGCCGGGCAGATCGGGCGTCGTGAACGCGGCGTCGTAGTCGGACGGGTCTTCGTTCAAGTCAAAGCCGATGTCGTAGCTGGCGGGAGCCAGTTCGAAGAACTCACCGCCGCCGTACGCAAATTCGTCGATCAACAGCAAATCGTCGCTGCCGTCGAGGATGGCGTACACGTCTACCGGATTGAGAATCGCGGCGTCAGCCGTGTGGCCCACGAACAGGATGAAGTTCGCCGGGTCCATCGCCGCCGAGGCGTCGTCGATGATCAGCAAGGCGGCCAGGCCGCTGTCTTCTTTGGAGATCGGGATCTCACCGTACACCACGGCGGTGTAATCGGTGTCGGCCGCGAGATCGACGGGGATGTCGAACACGCTATCAGTGGCCGGGTCGCCGCCGTCGGGCACGATGTTAATCGTATACATGCCGGCGGGCACTTCGCCGTAAGTCGAGCCCTCGGTGAAGTCAACGTCGGCCACGAATTCGAGGGTGTTGTCGACCCAAATGTCAACGATGCCCGCGTTCGGGCTTAGGTGCAGAGCGCGGATGCGCGCATTACCGGGAGCCGTATCATCGTCGTCGTCATCATCGTCGTCGTCATCGGTGGCGTCGTCGTCGGTGGCGTCGTCGTCGGTGGTGTCGTCGTCGGTGGCGTCGTCGTCGCCGGCATCATCATCATCGTCATCGTCATCGTCATCGCATGCGGCTAACACGCCCATGACCATGACCAGGGCGAGCATCATGGCGAACAAGAAATTGAATCGAGTCAAGCTTTTCATTTTCTCCTCCTTCGGACAGTTCAGTTTTCACTTCTCACTAAGTTGTTTTATTTTTTCTCGGTCACGACGTGAAGATAAGCAGTGTGTTGGCCTTGTCAACGATTTTTGTCCAGAAATAAACTCGACAAAAGACGGCGGTGCCGTAAACACAGGATAAACGGTCGCTTATCGGCCTCATTTTTTTAAGCCGTATCTTCGTATCCCCGCCGCGGCTGGTTTGACACATTTCGGCCGAGTCACTAGTTTGTCTGCTCCACAGGCCAGGGATGCCGATATGACGCATGCTATTGAGACCAAAGACCTAGTTCGCACTTTCAAGAAGAAAAAAAGCGCCGTGTTTACGGCGGTTGATAAGGTCAATTTGCAGGTGGCGCCGGGGGAAGTGTTCGGCCTGCTCGGTCCCAACGGGGCGGGCAAAACGACGCTGATCAAGATCCTGGTTACGCTGCTATACCCGTCGGCGGGCCAGGCGTTTGTCGCCGGTCATGATGTGGTGAAGGACGCCGACGCCGTGCGGCCGCTGATCAACATGGTCTCGGGCGGCGAGACCAGCGGATACGGCATTTTGACCGTGCGGGAAAACATCTGGATGTTCAGCCAATTCTACGGCATCCCCGGAGCGGTCGCCAAAAAGCGCATCGACGCGTTTCTCGATCGCTTCGGGCTGACCAAGGACGCGGGCACGAAGGTCAATCGCTTGTCGACCGGCATGCGGCAGAAGATGAACATCATCCGCGGTTTTGTGACCGACCCGCAGATTCTCTTTCTCGACGAGCCGACGCTGGGCCTGGACGTGCATGTGGCGCGCGAGGTGCGCAAGTACATTCGTGAATGGGTCGCCGAGAAAGCGGGCCGCACGCTGCTGCTCACCACGCACTACATGGCCGAGGCCGAGCAGCTTTGCGACCGCGTCGGCATCATCGACAACGGCAAGCTGGTGTTGACCGGCACGCCCGCCGCGTTGCGCAAGAAGGTCGGCGAGGGCGGTTCGTTCATTCTGCAGTTGACTCCCGCGGTAACCGACACGTCGCTGGTCGACGGCATTCCCGGCGTTACCGACGCGTATTTGAAGGAAGGTCCGAGCGGCGAGAGCAACGAATTGCGGTTCGTGCTCGACGACGACCAGAAGCTGACCGACATCTTCGCGGCGGCCGCGGCAAGGGGTTACCATGTGCAGAGCTTCGCTAAAAGCCAACCCGATTTGGAAGACCTGTTTCTGAAGGTCGTGGGGCGGCGGTTGCATGAGCACGAGTAGACTACGGCATGCCCTGCGGGCGATCCGCGCCCGCGCCTACGTGCGCATCGTGGGGGCCAACCGCGAGATCTCATGGCTCCTTGGCGAAGTGTTGCTGCCGATCGTTGCGCTGGCGGCCTATATCTTCATTTATCGCAGCCTGGGCGCGCCGAGTCGTTACGAGGCGATCGTGGTGCTCGGCGGCGCGATGATCCCCTTCTGGCTCGGCGTATTGTGGTCGATGGCATCCCAGTTTTACTGGGAGAAGGAGATGGGCAACCTCGATTTGTACATGGCCTCGCCGATGGAACCGGTGTGGCTGCTGTTGGGCATGGCGTTGGGCGGCATGTTCATGAGCACGGTGCGGGCGGCGGGCGTGTTGGTGTTCGGCGTGTTGATCTTCGGCGTCGATTTCACGGTGCGGCAGCCGCTGCTTTTGGCGGTCATTTTTGTGCTGACTCTCACGGCGCTGTTTTCCATGGGCATGGCGGCTTCCAGCGTCTACTTCATGGTGGGGCGCGTGGGCATTAAGCTGAACATGATTTTGATGGAGCCGGTCTATTTTCTCTCCGGGCTGTTCTTTCCGGTCAATAAGTTCGGCAAGGTGCTGCTGACTCTGGCCGCGCTGCTGCCGCTGACCGTCGGCCTGGACGGCGTGCGCCAATTGATGATTCCCGACGCGAAGGGAATCGGTTTTCTGGCGCCCCCGGTGGAAGCGGCCATTTTGCTGGTCATGACCATCGTGTTCACCATCGGCGCGATGAAGCTGATGAAAGCGCTGGAAATCAAGGGCAAACACGACGGGACGATGACGCTGAGATGGCAGTGAAAACCAAACACCTGCGCGCCTTCTGGGCGGCGATGAGGATCGGTTGGGAAATCGAATCCAACTGGACCAAGTGGCCGCTGTACTTGCTGTATGCGGCGGTGCGGCCGCTGGCGTTGTGTTTGCTGCTCTACTTTTTATTCAAGGTGGTCAGCGCCACACCGGCCGACGACCCCCGTTTTGTCGCCGTGTTCGTTGGCAACGCGTTTTTCACGATTTTCGGCACGATGGCCTCGTCACTCTCTTGGGCCGTGATTTCCGATCGCGAACACTATCAACTGATCCGCTACGTCTACATTGCGCCCGCGCCCTTCAAGCTTAACATCATGGGTCGTGCGGTGACCTTCTTGATCGTGGCGCTCTCCAGCGTGGTGATCGTGCTGGTGGTCGGCCGGCTGACGCTCGACCTGCCCATCGGCTTGGCGCAAATCAACTGGCCGCTGCTGATGATCACGTCGGTGCTGGGCGTTATTTCCACGCTGGCGCTCGGTTTGTTTTTCGCCGGCATGCTGCTGGTGACCGCGCGGCATTCGCTGCTGTTGGCCGAAGGCGTCGGCGGCATGTTCATGCTTCTTTGCGGCGTGTTGTATCCCACGACCTTCCTGCCCGGTTTCCTGTGGCCCCTGGCGTTGCTTTCGCCGGTCACGTACTGGATCGAAGGATGCCGCCGCGCGTTCGGCGTTACGGGTTTTGACGCCAACCTCGCCTGGCTGCCCACCGAGTTGTTGCTGCTGGTTCTACTCGCGTTGACCGTCGTGACCGCCGCCGGGGGTATGAAGGCCTTCGACTTTTTTGAAGAACTCGCCAAGCGCCACGGCAAGATCGACCAAACCACGAACTACTAAGTAGCGCCCGCGCTCGGTCGTGCGGCGAAACCATGCAATATCTTGACGCTTTGCCGCCTGAGTGCTACACCCAAGCGCGACCGGCATACGCCGCGCCCCTGGCAGTTCACCGGCGTCGGCGTCGGTACAGCGATCACCCGGTGGGCCGGCATGCGCTCGCCGGCGTCAGCCTGGGGGAATCATGGGCAAAGTAGCTTTCGGTTGCTGGTCGGATCGCTTGATCGACCACCGCGGCAAAGCGCCCGTCGAGGCGCCCGACGACCTCAAACTGCCGTTCACCTACCGCGAACCGGATGACATCAAAGCGTTCATTGGCTGGGACGGGTTTTTCATCGCCGATGAATCGGTGAACGTGGTGGCGTTGTGCTGCGCGTACATGGAAGCGGCGCAGAGCGAGGCGAGTTGCGGCGAGTGCTTTCCTTGTCGCGTAGGCACGCACATCGCGGCCGAATTGTTGCAGAAGCTGTGCGAGGGCAACGCCACCGCCGAGGACTTGCAGCAATTGCGCGACGTGTTGGTAAGCGTCGCGAACGCCTCCAAGTGTCAGATCGGGCAGACGGTTCCGCGCCCGGTGCTCAAGGCGCTGGAACATTATGCGGACACCTTCAATGCCTGCGTCGGGTCCGGCCGGAGAATCGAACCGGTCGAACTACTCACCCGCATGGCGGCCCCGTGCACCGAAGCATGTCCGGCGCACCTGGATATTCCCCTCTATGTGGAGAACATCAAGAAGCGGCGCTACCTGGAATCCAGCGACGTTGCGCGCGCGAACTGCGTGATGCCCGCCGTGCTGGGCCGCGTGTGCGTGCGCCCCTGCGAGTCGCACTGCCGCCGCGCCAACGTGGACGAGGCGATTCAAATCAAAGACCTCAAGCGCTTCGCCTCCGATTACGAAATGCTGCACGGCCACCGGCCGGGCGGACGCGTTCTTCAGCCGCCCACCGGGAAGAAGGTTGCGGTGCTCGGCGCGGGTCCCGCCGGGTTGGCCGCCTCGGAAAAGCTGGCGCAGATGGGCCACGCGGTGACGATCTACGAGGCGCTGGCCGAAGGCGGCGGCATGGCCGCGGTGGGCATTCCGGATTACCGCCTGCCGCGCGCGGTATTGCGTCGGGAAGTCGAACTCATTCAGGAATTGGGCGTCGATATCCTTTACCAGCAGCGCATCGGCGAAAACGGACCCGCGTGGGACGACTTGCTGCACAAGCTGGGCTACGACGCGGTTTTCATCGGCGTGGGCGCACACCATTCCAACAAACTGCGGTGCGAAGGCGAAGACGAAGGCTACAAGGGCTTCATTCACGGGGTGCATTTTCTGCGGGCCGTGGCCGAGGGGAAGGAAACGCCTGAGGGCAAGAAGATCGTCGTAGTCGGCGGCGGCAACGTGGCGATCGACTGCGTGCGCACGGCCATGCGGCTGGGTTTCGAGGACGTCAACATCGTCTACCGTCGCACCGAAAAAGAAATGCCCGCCGACGATGTGGAGATCCGCGACGCGCATGAAGAGCGGGTCACGTTCAATTTCCTGTGCAACCCAACCAAGCTTATCGCCGACGACGAGGGCCGGCTTACCGCGATCGAACTCATTCGCATGGAACTGGGCGAACCCGACGCGTCGGGACGCCGCCGGCCGGTGCCGATGGAAGGCAGTGAGTTCATGATGGAAGTGGACGTGGTCATCCCCGCCATCGGCCAATCGCCCGACCTGGGTTTTTTGGCCAAAGCGGAGGGCCTGGAATTCACGCGGTGGAATACCGTCGTGGCCGATGAGTACACCGGGGCGACGGCGCTGCCCAACGTGTTTGCCGGGGGCGACTGCGTCACCGGCGCCGCGACGCTGATCGAGGCTGTGGCGGCGGGCAATCGCGCGGCGATCAGCATCGACCGGTTTCTGCGCGGCGAGATCGTGGATTTGGATCACTACCAGCGCATGGAGCGAGTGTTGGCCTCGGTCAAAACCTACGATCCCGACGAGGTCATCAACCTGCCCGAGGGCATGCACCGACGGGGCTTCGACCATCTGCCGGTCGAGACACGCATCACGAATTTCGACGAGGTGGAGGCGGTTATGAGCGCGCGCAACGCCACAACCGAAGCGGCCCGTTGCCTGCGCTGCTACCGTCTGGTGGGGGTGGCGCTATGAAGACGACCGATCCGGCGACGGTAACCCTCACGATCAACGGTCAAGAAACGACGGTGCCCTACGGCACGTCGATCCTGGACGCCGCGCGTGGTTTGGGCGTTCACGTCCCAACGTTGTGCGAACACCCGTGGATTCACCGCCTGGCCTCCTGCCGCCTGTGCATCGTGCGGGTGGAGGGCCTGGAGAAACCCGTCGCCTCATGCACGACGATGGCGAACGAGGGCATGGTCGTCACGACCTACGACGACGAACTGCACCGCATGCGGCAGACGCAACTACAGTTCATTTTGCTCAACCACCCGCTGGATTGCCCGGTGTGCGACAAGGCCGGCGAATGCCGGTTGCAGGATCTGACGTACGAGCTTGGCGTCGAAAACGTGCCCTATCGGGCGCGCGTCGGCGAGCAGAAGATCGACACCCTCAGCCCCCTGATCGAGCGTAACGACGAGCGCTGCATCCGTTGCGGGCGTTGCGTCGCCGTGTGCCGCGAAGTGCAGGCTGTGAGCGCGTATGTCTTTGAGGGTCGTGGCTACAACACGCGCATCAACACGTTTGATGGCGGACCGCTCGATTGCGAATTCTGCGGTCAGTGCGTTGCGATCTGCCCGGTCGGCGCGTTGCTGACCAAGCAATTCAAGAACACGGCGCGGGTGTGGGATCTAAAGCCCGTTGAGACCGTCTGCGGTTACTGCGGGGCGGGCTGCCAAATTGAAATGCACGTGCGGCGCAACAAGGTCTTTCGCGTCACCAGCGACGTGGACACGACCACGAACTGGGGCCGCCTGTGCATTCGCGGTCGCTTTGGGTGGGATATCCTTCGCCGCGAAGACCGGCCCACCACGCCGTTGATTCGCCGCGACGGCGAACTCGTACCGCTTTCCTGGGAAGAGGCTCTCGAATCGATGGCCGAGGGCATTCGGCACGCGCTGGCCACCGGCGGTCCGGAAGCTGTCGGCGCGCTCGCCGGGTCCCGGTTGCCGGTCGAAGACGCCTACGCGCTCGCGTACACCTTCGGCGCCGTCATCGGCACGCGACGGGTGGCGATTTCGGGACAGGACGAATACGGCGAGGCGATGAAGACCGTGCACGATCGCTTCGGCAGGCCCGGTTCCACCGCGACCTTCGCGGACCTGCGTCGCGCCGACGCGGTGTTCATTTTCGGTTCGGACCTCGCCGCCGAAATGCCCGTGCCGCACCTGGATGTCATCGCCGCGGTGCGGGAAGACGACGCGCGGCTCATCCAAGCGCATCCGGTGCCCACGAAGTTGGATGATTTCGCGACGGTGAAACTGCCTTATCGTCCCGGCGCGCAACGGAATCTGCTCGTGTTGCTGCTTAAGTCTTTGGTCGAAAACAAGCTGCAGAACGTGCGTTTCATTCACAAGAACACCAAGGGCTTCGCCGCGTTCAAGTCGGCGCTGGACCGCCTGGACGCCGCAGCCTTGGCCGAACAGGCGGGGTTGGATTTGGACGCCGTCGCGCATGCGGCGGGCATTTTAGCCGCAGCCGAGCGCCCGGTGGTTGTGCTGGGGGCGCAGGCGCTCAGCGGCCGGCAGGCGCGGGACATCTGCGGGCTTGCCATCGATTTGCTGATGGTGCTGGGCAAGGTCGGCAAAGGCCTGCTGCTCTCGACCGATCGCAGCAACCTGTACGGCTCGATGCTGGCGGGCTTGGTGCCCGGGCGTGGACCGGGTTTGGCGACCTACGAGCACGTTCCGGAGGGTTGGCCGCGTCTGCCCGAGGAGCCCGGTATGGGTTACGAGGGGATCATCGAGGCGGGCATGGCCGGGCGTCTGTCCGCGCTGATCACCTTTGGGGCCAACCCGCTGGTGCAGGCGGCCAAAGCCGAGCCGCTGGGCAAGGCGATGGAAGTGACCGGCTTCGTTGTGGCGTGCGACACCTTCCTGACCGCCACGGCCCGCAAGGCGCACCTCTTTTTACCGGTGGCCGCGGCCGCCGAGCGTTCGGGTACGTATGTGTCGGCGGAGGGGCGGGTGCTTAAGCTGCGCCGTGCCGTCGAGCCGCCCGAAGGGGTGTGGACCGAGTGGCGCATCTTGGCCGAATTGGCGCGCTTGCTTGACGGCGAGCCGGCCGGCGAGACGCTGGCGGAACTGTGGGACAAAGTGTCGGTCGACGTGCCCGATTTAGCGGCGGCGGCGGCGAAAAGCGACGGACGACGCGGCGCGCTCTTGCCGCGGCTGCAACTCGACGAGGACGTCAAACTCGATTTCGGCAAAATCCCCGAACCCATCGAAGCGATGGAAGGCGACCTGATTCTCGTTTGCGGGCCGGTTCTCTATCACAACGGCACGTTGTCAACGTATTCCCCGGCGATCGCCGAGGTGTGCGCTGCGCCGTGGCTCGAGATGCATCCGGAAGATGCGGCGGACCGGGAATTGGCCGAAGGCGACATCGTGTGTGTGGGGCGGGATAACGTGGAGTTGGACGTGCCGTTGCGCTTCAATCCGCGATTGGCGCGCGGTCTGGTTTTCGCCCCGAGCCATTTCGAAGAATTCCCGGTTGGTCGCTTATTGGAAAACTGCGCCTGCGCGCCGGTCACGGTGGCCAGGCATACGCCTTAAGACGTTTTTCGCTCAGTAACACACCCACTTATGTTCGGCGCGGTCGTACTTGGCCTTGAAGCGGAAGATGACATCCGTGCGTTGGTTGGCGAGCACGTGTATGTCACGGCTCTGATCGGGGCAGGGGACACATTTGTCGAAATGGCAGGCTTCGACGTTGCGCACGGCGAGCACGTAGTGATCGGCGGCGACTTTCTTGATGAGCGTTTGTTTGCGGCCCCACACTTCCTGCACCGGCTGAGTGGGCCCGATGTCGGCAATGACTTTATTGAGCATGTCGGGGCCGCTGCGCTGGGAGAGAATCAGAAACACGCGCAGTTCGCCCTCCGAACCTTCGGCCAGAAGCAAAGACGCCGAGGCGAACAGGATAAGGGTTGCCAAAAAATAGGCTGCGCGTCGCATGTATGCAGGCTACCTTTCGGTTGCGGCGCGCGCAACCCGAGCGCTTGACACCCCATGGTTTCCGTTTAAGATGAGCGATTATGAAACGCCTATATTTCGGTATTATCGTGGTGTTTTTCTGCTTGGCTCTCACTGCCTGCGCTGTCGAGTACGGCATCGAGGCCGAGGAGAATTACGACGAGTTGATGACCGCCGGCGTCGCCGCCCTGGGTGACGGGGACAGCGACACGGCCCACGACAGCTTCGTGCGGGCGCAAAAGGTACGGCCCGAGGACGCGGCCGCTGCCTTGGGCGTCGCACTGTCGGACGCGCAGGCCATGGTGGAACTGGTCGACGGCCTGCTGGTCTTCCTGGCCGACTTCACCGCCGAAGAAACCCCGGCGTTGGCGAAGGCCGTGCACAATCCCGGCGGTCTGGAACCGGGATCGACGCTGGGCGATACGTTGCACCACTTCATCAAGTACATCATGGGTCCCGTGATCGATGAGATGGTTCCGGCTGCCCAGCTTGCGGCGTCCGATCCGGACCTCGTGCTCAACGTGCCCTCGCTGCCGCTGACGTTGCAGGGCGAAGAGTTGCTCAATTTGGGCGGTGAATGGGATGCCGCCGACGCTCTGTGGTTTGCCTCCTTCGCGTGTACGTTGAAGGGCGGCATCGATTTCGTGCAATCGATCGATCTGGATTTCGACATCGGCCCGCTATTGGCGATGAATTCGCTGCGCAAGCTGATATCCGGGCAGCCGGTCGAGATCGCCGAGTTGCTGGAAGAAGTCGCCGTGACAATGCTGGTGATTCTGGAAGATCCCGAAAAAACGCACTTCCTGCTGCCGCTGCCCGAAGGTTTTGAGCGTCTTCAGGAGGCGCAGGTGGCGTTTGCACTCGCGGCGCGGTACGGCTCACAGGTATGGCGCACGGCCGCCGCGGAAACCGATCCGCAAGAAGACGACGTGCTGGGCTATCTGGACGAAAACGGTAACGGGCAAATGGATGACGGCGAGTCTTTCTATTTTCTCGGTGCCGAATACAGCGCCTTGTTGAACGACTTCGTGCCGTCGCTGACGGCTGTTTTGGACGAGTTGCACACCTCGTTCGCCCAAAGCACACCAATCGACGCTTATCCACTGACCTATCAAACCTTCGACACGGCCGTTTTCAACCTGCTGCTGGAGGATCTGGGCCTGCCGCCGTTGATTCCTTCCAGCGAGGCCGATATCGCGGCGTTCTTCGAAGATCCGCCGATGGCCGACGTGAAGACGTTTATCACCGACGGTCTGCATTGCGCGGTGGATTCGCAAACGTCGTTGGAGATGATTTTCTGCTTCGTGTGGCTTTTTTAGCTCCGGCGGACCTTGAGTCCGACGCCCCTCACGCCGATAGAAATGATTAACAGGAAGTCACCGGAGAAGTGCGCGCGTGGCTGGTACAGGGAAATCATTGGGAGGATGCGATGCGCCGTTTGTTGCTGATCGTGGTGGTCGTCGTGGCGTTTGCCGCGACCGCGGTTGCCGAATTCACTGTTGAAACCGTCGAAACCGGCGATACCGGCTACACGCCGGAGATTGCCCTGGACGGCCTATCGCGTCCGGGTATTTGCTTCGCCAACGAAACCGACGACTCAGCCAAAATCGCCCACTGGACCGGTGACGCGTGGGATATCGACACGATCGATAGTGACGGCGATGTCGGCTCCTATTGCGGCGTGTTTTTCGACGGTGACAACGAGCCGCACGTCGCCTATCGCGACAACGGCGACAAGTTCGTGCGCTATGCCTATCGGGACGACGACTCCTGGACGATTATCACGCTCGATGGCACCGCGCCCACCGGCTTGGGCCTGAGCGTGGCGCGCGACAGCCTGGGCTGGCCGCGGACCTCCTCGGTGCAGGAAGACTACGTCGAAGTGGCCTATAGCTGGATGGACGGCGGCGGCGCGTACACGACCTATGTATCGGATTGGCAAACCGTCGGCGGGCGCGCCACGGGTTTGGCGGTCAATAGCGGCGACGTTTCCTACATCGCGTTTCACGAAACGGAATGGAATGATATTTGGCTGACGCGCGGTCACGACGACGCCTGGCAGTTTTTGTTGATCGACGGCGACGAAACCACGGACCAGTTGGGTACCGACCTGGCCTTGGCGCTCGAGGGCAACGAATTTCACATCGCTTATTACAACGAAACCGAAGGGTCGCTGTATTATGCGGCGGGTACGTGGACGGATTTCTCCGTCGAGTTGCTTGATGGTGACGGCGACGCGGGCAGCTCTCTCGATTTGACCCTCGACGCGGCCGGGACTCCCCACGCCTGTTATTACGACGCCGCCGAAGACATGCTGCGTTACGCCTATCGCGACACGCCGGGCTGGCGCACCTACCGAGTGGCCGACGGCGCCGGGTTGGAGTGTTCGCTGGTGGTCGACGATAGCGGCTTGGTGACCATGACCTACCGTGACGCCAAGCCAAGCACGCTTTATGTGGCGCGGGGCGACGCTTCGGGTTTGCCGCAGTACGGCGGCGCGATCGGCGATGACGACGACGATACCACGGGCGACGACGACGACGATGCGACCGACGACGATGCGTCCGACGACGATGCGTCCGACGACGATGCGACTGACGACGATGCGACTGACGACGATGCGACCGACGACGATACGGCCGCGGGCGACGATGACGACGACGACGACGGCGGCGGTTGCGCCTGCTAGTTTTTCGGAAAAATAGTTACCGACCGGCACGTTAGCCCTTTGGTTATCTACTAGGCCCTTAAAGTATTTCCGTATCTCCCGACACTTTTTGCTGAAAAATAGAATATTCCCTTTACGGGAATTGAGAGCAGTCGTATTCTATCTTTCGGCATATTCCTGATAACGAATATCTAATGGGAGGACATTCGATGAAGCGAATGATCTATGCGGTAGTTTTTGTATTGGCGATGGCAGCGGTTGCCCACGCCGGATTTGTGATCGATACGGTCGAAGAAGGCGATACCGGGTATTTTACCGAAATCGCGCTAACCAGCGACGACCGCCCCGGTATTTGTTATCTCAACAAGGATAATTACGCGGCCCATTACGCCGAATGGACCGGCGCGGCCTGGGAAACCGAAACCGTCGATGCTGACGGCAATGTGGGTTCGAACTGCGGGATTTTCTTTGATGCCGCCGATGATCCACACATGGCCTATCGTGACGACGGCGACGGGAAAGTGCGGTATGCGGCGTGGGACGGCGATTCCTGGAATATCCGAGTTATTGATAAAGCATTCCCCACCGGTACCGGCTTGGCCGTCGCGCACGACGGGGACTACTGGTTGCGCACGGCGTCGGTCCAGACCAACGTTGAAGAGATCGCTTATACCTACATGAATGCGATCGGTCCACACACGAAATACGTAGGTGGCGATCTCTATACTATCGGCGGCGAGGCGCTAGGCCTGGCAGTGACGCCGGACGGTCAGTCAATCGTGTCGTGGTACTATCCGGATACCAACTGTCGTGCCATGTGGTTGGCCCGCGGGCACACAGCGGGGTGGGACTTCAAACTCGTCGACGGCGACGAATCGTGGGACGTAATCGGCAGGTATAGCGACGTGCAGGTGGACGCGACCGGCGGCATCCACCTCGTTTACCTCAACGAAGACAAAGGCGCGCTCTACTACGCGCGCGGTACATGGAACAATTTGCATACGGACCAAATGGTCACCGGCGTCGGGACGTCCTTCGACCAGTCCCTCGACGGCGACGGCAATCCGCACGTTTGTTTCGTTCATGAAGCCAGCGGCGCGTTGCTCTACGCCAACCTCAACGACAAGGGCTGGTGGCACATCTACAAAGTAGACGACGCGGCCGGGCGCGATTGCTCGTTGGCCGTCGACAGCGCGGGCGTGGTGACGATTGCCTACCGGGGCGCGCACCCGAGCCCGCTCTTTGTGGCGCGCGGCGACGAATCCGGCCTTCCCGACCTGGGAGGTGATGACGACGACGATGCGACCGACGACGATGCCTCCGACGACGACGTGGGTCCGGGCGACGACGACGCGAGCGGCGACGACGACGCGACCGACGATGACGAAGCGGCCGACGATGACGACACGGCCGGCGATGACGACACGTCCGGCGACGACGACATGTTCTGCGGCTGCTAACCACATATCTTTTAGGTTTTCGCTTTCGTACACCTGCGCCACCCAGGCGTAATATGAATTCTTCTCAAGACGCTTGCCAAAAGCTCGTGAACGATGTTTATTTGAGTGTGTCCATGGGGACCTTATGCGACTAGGTTGTGCAGCATTGGATAATCGAAACAAACTGGAGGAGGGTTTCTACAATGAAAAAAATGCTAATTGGAATTCTCGCGGGCGCGTTTCTGATCGCGTTCTGCGGTGTCGCCGCGGCGCAATGGGAAACTTCGGGCTCTACCATGCCCGGCCCGGGCAATGAAGCCGGCAAGGCGTTCTTTATCGACGGCAAAATCTACGCCATTGGCGGCTTCGATTCCGCAACCTTCACATTTAGTGACGCCGTGCGGATATTCGATCCCGTGACCGACACGTGGACCAGCGGCGCGACCGCGCCCATTAAGCTGACGCGTTACGCCGCCGCAACCGACGGCGAGAAAATCTATTTCATCTTCGGGATAGATGACGGCGCCAGCACTACCGTCGTGAACATTTACGATCCGGCAACCGATAGCTGGTCGACCGGCGCGGCGGTTACTTTGGCGGAAGGCGTACAAGCGGCTTTCGACCCGGTATCCGGATATATCTACACCTGGGGACGCGGCCTGCCGACTAAGGTTTATGACCCGGAAACCGATACTTTCGAAAGCGACGTGGCGACCCAGCCGGGCGGGGATTTCCTGACGTGCGGCGGCGTGATCGGCGGCGATCTCGTCGTGGCCGGTGGTGTCGACTCGCTGATATTCAGCCCGCCTCCTTTAACGCCCGAAGCCTTGGATATCGGCGCCGGGACGTGGTCGACCTTGTCGCCTGTCGCGCCGCTGGGGCGATGGGACCACGGTTGCGCGTTGTACAGCGACGAACTGTACGTTCTCGGCGGTCGCTTCGCCGGATGGGATGATTTCCTTGACGACGTGTATACTTTCGCACCGGCTAAGGGAACGTGGACGGCAATTGACTCCCTGCCGGTGGCGGTCGCCGGAGCGTGGGCCGTGAACGCCGAAAACTATCTTTTCGCGGGCGGCGGTCGCATTACCGCCGGACAGAACACGACCACGTACTACCTGAAGATGGCCAACGCGGATCCGGAAATCACGTCCGACGCGGTGACCGAAGTGGTTGCGGACGACTTGTACGAGTACGATGTCGAAGCGTTCGACATCGACTTTTACGATGAGCTGGAGTTCGAACTGCTGGATGGTCCGATGGGAATGGTGATCGACTCCGTAACCGGCGAGATCACTTGGGATACCACCGACGTGGATCCCGATGATTACGATGTGGAAGTAAGCGTGGATGACGGCGACACCCCAAAAGGCACCGATACTCAAGCCTTCACGGTTACCGTGACGGCTCCCGGCGACGACGATACGACCGGCGATGACGACACCGGTGATGACGACACCGGCGATGACGACACCGGCGATGACGACACCGGCGATGACGACGCGGCCGACGACGACGCGGCCGACGATGACGCCACCGACGACGACGCCACCGACGACGATACGGCACCGATCGGCGGTGACGACGACGATGACGATAGCGGTTGCGGCTGCTGATTCAGGGGAAAAACAAGCCACCAAGACCGGCGCCTGCGGGTGCCGGTCTTTTTTTATTTGGTCAACAGTGAGTCGATGGATGACCAGCGGTACCCGCGCGGCGTCGTCCAGTACAAACGCGCCGCGGCGTCGTCGTACTCGGCATCGAGCACCGGGCTGTTGAGGTCGCCCTCGCCGACGATTTCGTGCGTTTGCGGATCGAGGGAAAACAGCTTGCCGCTGCCCATGGCAACGGCGTATATCCGGCCGCGGGTCCGGTCGACGGCCAGATGGGCGACGCCGAAGGAAAGCGGTACTTCCCGCACGGTTTCCAGGTCCGTGACGCTCAGGACGATGATACGCGAGCGATAGGGTTGGGGGATGTACAAAAAGCGGCCGTCCGGCGTGATCTCCACGTCGCTGATGCCGAAGCCGACGTGCGGCTGGCGTAGGATTTCGTTGCTTTCCAAAGCCACTTCGATCAGGTATCCGCCCCCGGGATCGACGATAAACACGCGCTCGAGTTCCTGGTGCACCGTCAGCCGAAAGGGCCAGATGCCCGGCAGGTCGAGCAGCTTGGTGATCCTGGCGTCACCTTGGTAATACACGAGCTGTTTGCCCGCGCCGCACAACACCAGCCATTGGCGCCAGGCGCGATCGAAATCGATGTCGCGCACCGGATTGCACTCCGGAACCACGAATCGCGAGGGCGTGATTTCCGCGCTCGAGGCATGGGCGAAGCCGCGGACATAGAACTCCGCGTCGCCGCGCTCCACGAGGCCGACGACACGCCCGGCCGGCGGATCGCCGTGGGGCACCGGTTGCGGCAACTCGCCCAGCTTGCGGCGTGGGGCGACTTTCAGCATGCGCGAGGTTGGTGCGCCGCGGTCGATGCCCGCGTCGTTGATCATTGTGGGAACGCCCGCCCACTCCACGGGCATGTCGGCGAGTTGCAAGCGGAAGGTGTTGACCGTTGCCCCGGCCGACGCGATGGCCGCGACGGTTACCGCCGCCACAAAAGGCGTAAAACGGCTGTCGGATAATCGCCAGGTCGCCAGCCCGACAAGCAACGCCAGCGTGAGGGAAGAAAACGTCCAGGCGAAGGAAAGGGACCACCCGATAAAGCCCGGCGGAATGAGAAATAACGCCAGGTAGGCGATGACGGCGTCCAATAAAAGCACGCGGTTATTACGTCGTCGGGCGAGCAGGAAGCCGCCGATTACCACCGCGATTAAGCCGAAATGGAAGTGGGGCAGTTGGTAAGCGCGCATCGAAACCAGCAGGCTCAGTAAAAAGCCGCCGGCCAAGAAGCGGACGCTTAAGCCGAGGTATTTACGGGTTGCCGGATTCATGACACCGGGTCGGTCCTTGCTCGCCCGGTCGGGCGCGTTGCGTTAGCTGCCGACCGTGTCATCGTCTCCCACAAGGTCGTCGTCGTCGGCCGTGGTGTCGTCGTCGGTCGTCGTATCGTCGTCGCCGGTGGTGTCGTCATCGGTGGTGGTGTCGTCGTCGGCCGTGGTGTCGTCGTCGGAGAACCCGCCCGGAGACTGCACCGAATAGAGGGCCGCGCTGAACAACTCGTCGCCGACGTCAAAGGTACGTGCGTCGGCGATCTCCCACCCCGCGGTACTGCGCACCAGCAACAGGGGCGCGTTCTTGTCGGAGGTATAACCCACGGCCCACCCCTTGGTTTCGGTGACCAGGGACAAGTCGTTGATACGGTAGGTGCTGCCTTTGATGCCCGGCAGTAGCATCTGCGACCAAGAGCCGTCGTCGTTTTGCCGATAGATCTGCGAGTTGCCGCAATCGGCGATCACGAAAGCGCGTCCGGTGTCGGGGGCGTAGACGAATTTTTTCGCCATGGTCGTTTTGCAGCCGGTGGAGGTTTCCAGCAACGTGCGCTCCCACGTGATTTCTTCGCCGTTGGCCACGCGGTGCCAGAGCGCGCCGCGCGGAGTGGCATCATCGGCGCGATCCCAACCGGCGGCCCAGATAGTACCGTCGGGCGCGGTTTTCATGTCGAGGATATCGACCATCTGCAACCACTCGGGTTGGTCGTCGTCGCCGGCGGTGTCGTCATCGGCGGTCGTGTCGTCGTCGGTGGTGGTGTCGTCGTCATCGGCGGGCGGATCGACCGGCATGAAATCGATGCGGAACATGACCTCGGAGGTCACGGTGGTGCCGTCCCAGCGGAGGTGTTGGAAGAAGTAGTCCGTCGCCTCGGGCACGACCGCGCACAGGTGCAGCGCGTTGTCCTCGGGGACCTGGAAGAGGGCCGAGAGCTTGAGGGGTACGGAGGCGAGCGTTCCTTCCGAGTCGAAGATCATCGGTTGAGCATCTTCGGTAACGCCGACCAGCGAGCCGCGGCCGTACGCGTTATTGACCGCGAACCAGGCCGAGCCGTTGGGGATGAAGGTGGCGTCGGTGATCGATCCCGGCGGGAAGTTGGAATTGTTGACGGGAATCCAGTCGCCGGCGCGGTACTGGTATATGCGCTGACCGCTGTAAACGAAGCCGTAACTGCGGTCGGTGAACACGGAACCGATAACCTGCACGTTGAAGGGCGATTGGCTTTCCTTGTTCCAATGGCCCTGCGCGTAGCGGTACAAGCCGTCGCCGAACGCCCATCCGTCGATCGTCGTGTCGTAGACCTTGGGCACGTCTTCGAGCTCGTCATTGTCGTCGTCGTCATCATCATCGTCGCCGCAGGAGACGATAACCAACGTGACGCTTAACATCGCAATCGCGAAAAAAATCAGTATTTTCGAAATCAGTCTCATCCATTCCTCCCGGCAGCCGACCAAACAACTTAATCTAACTCAAAACAGAGTCATCGGCCAGGAGGCGTGCAACCTTTTGTGTGCAGTGGGGTTCCAAGGAAGTTAAGACGATTCGCACGCCGTGTCGCGAGATCGTGTTTCTTACTCAAGCTATCGAAAATGGTGGAAAATCTTGACTTGCCGGACATTGTGCAATACTTTTGACGCCGACCGAAAGTCGATTTCTACTATGGGAGATGAACCATTTTGATTCAACAAATTCTATGTGTCATCGCGCAGGTACCCGCCGAATCGGCCAACGTCATTGACTTGGTCAAGGATGCCGGTTTGGTCGTTAAGTCGGTGCTGGCACTGTTGGTTGTTTTTTCCGTTGTGAGCTGGGCGATCATTTTCTTGAAGTGGCTCTTGTTGCGCCGTGCGCAAAACGAGAACGAAATCTTCTTGCGGGCGTTTTGGGAATCGCGTCAATTGGACGACATTCACCGGCACAGCAAGCAACTGATCCACGCACCGGTCGCCGAAGTGTTCGCCGCCGGCTTCGAGGAATTGAAGCGCTTTCGCCAGCAAGGTGACGCCTACACGACCGAAGGGCCCGCCCCGATGACCCGCAGCACCGTCGCCGGAGCGCGCGAAAACGTCGCCCGCGCCTTGCAGCGTTCGGCGGCCGACCAGATCGCCAAACTGGAAAAGGCGATTCCCTTCCTGGCCACCGTGGGCAACACCGCGCCCTTCATCGGCTTGTTCGGCACCGTCTGGGGCATCATGGACAGCTTTCAGAGCATCGGCGCGTCGGGGCAGGCTTCGCTCGCCGTCGTGGCGCCGGGCATCTCCGAAGCGTTGGTGGCCACCGCGGTCGGGCTTTTCGCCGCGATACCGGCCGTCGTGTTTTACAATCACTTTTCGGCGAAATTGCGCAGCCTGGAGGGCAGCATCGAGAGCTTCTCCAGCGAGTTCATGAATATATTGGAACGCCACATTCTTAAATAGAAGCGGGCGAAGGAGATAGATCGTGGCCATAAGCACCGGCGGGGGCGGCCATCGCCGCCTAATGAGCGAAATCAACGTGACGCCTTTGGTGGACGTGATGTTGGTGATGCTGATAATTTTTATGGTGACCGCGCCGATGTTGCAGGAAGGCATGTCGGTCAACGTGCCGGAAGTGAAAGCCGGACCGCTGGAACAACACGAGCAGGAGCCTGTCATCCTGGTAGTGGACAAAAACGGCGGCTTGAGCATCAAGCGCACCGCCGTACCCATGGAACAACTCAGCAAGCAGTTGCAGGAAATCTTCGCGGAGCGAGCCGACAAAACCCTGTATCTGCGCGCCGACAAAGATGTGTCTTACGGCGTGGTCGTGCAAACCATGGCCCTGGCGAAGCAGGCCGGCGCCACGAAGCTTTCCATGATCACCCAACCGCCGCAAGAGAAATGAGATGCTGAAGAGGTCGCCGATCAGACTTCGATACCTTCTCTCAGTCAGTCCGGAAAAGTTACTGGGAGAAATGATCGCGATCTCCTTGGCGTTTCACATCGCCGCCTTTCTTATCTTCGCCTTCGCTCCCGACGTATTGGGCAGTCAACACAAAGCGTTGCCGGAGGCGATCGAGGTCGACTTGTCCTACAACCTGCCCAAGGGGCCGGGTTTGGGGCCTAAGGCTCCCGACCGCAACCAGGAGGCGGTGCGGCGCTCCGATCCACGCAAGGCGAAGGACATCATGGAGGAGCGCCGGCAGAAGGCCAGCGCCGATGCCGTGAAAATAACGAAAAAACGGGATGTTACAAGCAATCGCCTGGGCTGGAAGGATCGGGCGCGCATGCGGGCCATCGAACGCGTCCGCGAGAAACAGGCGCTGGTCGATTCCACCGGCGGGGGCGGCACCGGCACGACCAACACGAAGGGAGTGCTGGGCATATACATTTCCAATGTCCAATCGCGCATCCTTTCGGTATGGTCGTTCCCCGGCGGCCTGCCGGATCAATATCTGCGCACGACGGTCAAAGTGCGGATCTACGTTTCTTCCTCGGGCAGTATCACGAACAAGATCATCACCAAGGGATCGGGTTTCGAACCGCTGGACCGCAGTTGCCTGTCGGCCATTACGAAAGCCAGCCCGCTGCCGCCGCCGCCCCAGTTGTTGGAAAAAGACATGCGTGAGAAGGGCATTACCGTCCGTTTTCACCCGAAAAGCAAAAAACCTTAGTCGGAAAATGAGGTTTCGTTGATGAAATGGTCCAAGCTTTCCTTATTCGTTTTCACCCTCGCAGCGCTTGCCGCGTTTTTCGGCACACCGGCGCTCATGGCCGGTTTGCTCGATCAGGAACCCGCACCGCCTCAGGAGGGCGACGGCATCGCGGTGGATATCTTCGGTAATGTCGGAGGCTTGCCGACGGTGAAGAAGGACCCGATCGCCGTTCCCTTTTTCAAAAACACCGGGACGGGCGCCGACACGATGGGGTTGGCTAAAAGGCTGGCGGACGAAACCGCCGAAGACATGCGCATGACGGGCCGCTTCGACGTGATCGACCGCGCACTGTATGTCGAGAATCCGCACACGGCCGGCGTGAAGCCCGGCACCTTCAGCTTTGATGATTGGCGACCGATCGGGGCGGAGTATTTGATCAAGGGCAATTTCGCGCTCGACGGCAACCGCGTGACCGTGCAATTCCGTCTCTACCACGTGCCGCAACAAATGATGCTGCTGGGTAAAGAATACACCGGCAAGACCGCCGACTGGTATTTGATGGTGCACAAGTGGGGCAACGACCTCGTGTACGAGTTGACACGCCAGAAGGGTGTGTTCGGCACCAAGATCGCCTTCGTCTCACGCAAGGGAATAGACACGACGCTGCCTCAGGAACTGTATGTGATCGACCTGGACGGGCGGAACCTGCGCAAGCTGACCACGATGTTCGGCAAGGCGAAAAACCCGACTTGGTCGCCCGACGGCAGCCAAATCGTCTTCGCCTGGGAAAACAACCGCAACGAACAGGATCTCTTTAACTACCTCTATTCGATACCGGCCCGCGGCGGCGAACCGAAGTTGTTGTTCAAAGTCAAGGGATTGATTCTCAGCCCGCGCTTCTCGCCCTCGGGCAGCCGCATTGCCCTGGCCATCAGCTACGATGGCAACATGGAGATTTACACGATTTCCGCACGCGGGGGAAAACCCAAACGGTTGACCGTCAGCCGGGCGATCGAACTGTTTCCGGCCTGGTCGCCGCGGGGCGACCGTATCGCATTTGTGTCCGACCGCAGCGGCGGGCCGCAAATCTGGACGATGAAAAGCGACGGCAGCGAGGTGCAGCGCGCCAGCTACCACGGCGCGTACAATCAGAGCCCCGACTGGGCCTCGACGGAAAAGGGCGGGCGCATCGTTTACAGCGCGCGGGAGAGCGGGCAGTACCACATTTTGATGATCGCTCCCGACGGCACCGATGCTATTAACATCACGCAGGGACACGGCTTTGCCGCCTGCGAATACCCGCATTTTTCGCCCGACGGCCGGGCTTTGGCGATGACCACGCGCGAAGGGGCCGGAAGGACCTTAAGAATTTTCAATGTCGACGGAAGCTATACAAAACGTTTGACAAAAGTAGGGGTCGATGATAAGAATCCGGCGTGGTCTCCTAGGCTCTTAAATTAACTTTTGGGCGTTTGCATTGACGCTTTTGTGAGTTATATTGCAAGCGATCAAATGACAGAGTGAAGAAACGTTGTTCAGAAACTATCAAGGTGACGAAAGGGAGGTATCATGAGAAGGACCTTGTTCATCTTGTTGGCTCTGGTCAGCATGTTCCTCGTGGCGAGCTGCGGGCCTCCCGAAGGCTATGATGTCGCAAAGCAGAACGCCATTGATGCACAAGCTGCCGCTAAAGCCAACGAAGCTGACGAGTACTGTGCCACGGAGTGGGCTGCCGCCGAGCAGACCATGAAACAGGCGTTGGAAGCTGACGCTGCCGAAGAGTGGGATATTGCTATGCCGCTGTTCGAGCAGGCCAAAAACCTGTACGACGTGGCCAAAATGTGTGCCATCAAGGCAAAAGACGCAGCGAAGGCTCCGCCTCCGCCGCCGCCCCCGGCTCCGCCCAAACCGGTCGTAAAACCAAAGACCTACACCACGTACTTTGACTATGACAAGTACGGCATCCGTAAGGATCAGATCCTTGGTTTGAAAGACGAAGCGGGCAAGTTGAAGGGCAAGTTCTCGGCGTGGAGTTTCCAGCTTACCGGCTGGTGCGATATCCGCGGTACCGAGGAATACAACCTTGCTTTGGGCGAACGCCGTGCGGCCACCGTATACAACTTCCTGGTTGCTTCCGGCGTGGCTCCGGCCCGGCTGACCAAGAAGTCTGGTGGCGAGACCACCAAGTTCAGCGCTGCGTTGACCGAAAAGGGTTTCCAGCTTAATCGTCGCGTCGAGATTTCGGCGATGACGAAATAAGACGGATAGCCAAACGCAATAGCGTACATCGCCCGGGGGGAGTCACATGCCCCCCGGGCTTTTTCTTTACCGCCGAACCGAATCGACAGACGAGGTGCGTTATGGTGAAACGATGGCTTTTGGCCGCGCTGGCTCTTGGACTTATGGCACTGATGCTTCCCGGTTGCCCCATTAAGACTTCGCAAGGCAACCAACTCGAAGCCAGTGTCGGGGGCCTCAATACGCGAGTCGACACGCTGGAACAACAAGTCGCCGATCTCAAATCGCGTTTCGACGCCAGTTCGCAGATGGCCGGCGACGCCGTGCTGGGTTTCGAACAGTTGCAGCAGGAAGTCGGTATCTTGCAGGGGAAACTCGACGAGATGGCGCGCGGCGGCCAGCTCTCACCCGAGCAAATCACCCTCCTGCGGCGGCAATTGGGCCGCCAGTTTAAAGCCCTGGACAAGCGCCTGGTCACCTTCGAAAAGCGGGCGCGCCTGCGGGACGTCGACAAAGGCAACCTCGAAGTGTTCACTTCGAACGTGACGACTGCTCCAGTCGATGTTGGCAAGAAACCGAAAGAGCAGGATCTTCTCAAGACCGCCATCGCGCTGTTCAACCAGGGCAATTTGGAAACCGCGAAGGTGAAATTTCGGGAATTCCTGAAACTCTATCCCAAGAGCAAAAGAGCCCACACGGCGCAGTTCTATCTGGCCGAATCGCATTTCAAACAGGGCCGTTGGATGGACGCCATTCTGGCCTTCGACACCTTGTCGGCCGATTACCCCCGCAGCAGTCACTTGGCGCCGACCTACTTGCACATGGGCGTGGCGTTTTACGAAGTCGGGCAGCCGGCCGACGCGAAGCTGTTTTTCGAAAAAGTCATCGCGTCATTTCCCAAGAGCCGCGAAGCGATCGTGGCCCGCAAGAAGTTGAAAGGCTTGCGCTGAGAATACTTGCACGGTACCGGCAATCGCGGTATAAGCGTTCTAAATCAGAGGAATACCAACCTTTCGTGCGGGCGGCACGGTTTCGTCCGGGAGGAAGACCATGAGAAGGATGATCTTTGTCGTGTTTGCCGTCTCCATTCTGGCGATGTTGGCCGGATGCGCCAGCCAACCGTTGGGAGCCGGACCCCAAGTCGAAGCGGCTCGTTTGGCCGTGGCCGACGCTCAGGACCAGGGTGCCGACAAATGGTGTCCGCAAGAGTTTCAGAGCGCCGAGTTGAAACTCAAGCAGGCCGAATTGCTGTTGGCCGACGAGGAAGACGACGAGGCCGGGATAGTTGCGGGGCAGACCGTTAATCTGGCTGATCTGGCGAAAAAATGCGCCGAGACCGCCAAAGTCCACGGGGGCGAAGCGCCCAACGTTCACGGCGCGCCTGACGAACTGAAGAATTTCAAAGCGGTCATTTACTTCGACTACAACTCCAACAAAATCAACGCCGAATCGCGCGCCGAGCTCGACAAAGCGATCGCCTTCTTGAAGGGCATGGCCAAGGAGCACAAATTCTACGTGCTGATTTCGGCATTTTGTGACCCGCCCGGCACCGTGGAAGACAACACCGCACTGGCCGGCCGACGTGCGCTGGTGGCGCGGTACTACTTGTCGAAAAACGGTATTTCCCGCTCCAAGGTGTACATGCAGGCGCTGGGCAAAACCCCGGCGACGCGGGCCATCGGCGCCAATGCCTCGCGCAAGGCGATACCCGAATGGCGGAAGGTGGAAATCACGGTCTTGTTCAAGCGGCCGACGAATGTGCTGCTCAATTCCGCCCTCGACTAGACACGCCGACTGACAAGACGACGAATCTATCAAGCCGACCCGACTGGGTCGGCTTTTTCCGTTTATCACCAAATGAAAAAGCCCACCCCAAATGAGGTGGGCCGTGAGATTGTCGTTGCGCGGAACTAGTCGAGTTCGTCCTTCACCATCTCGACGCTCACCATGCGGGAAACGCCTTTTTCCTGCATCGTGACGCCGAACAAGCGGTCGGCCACTTCCATCGTCGACTTGTTGTGGGTGATCAAGATGATCTGGCTGTGCGCCGCCATTTCGTTCACCAGTTTGTTGAAACGGTAGATGTTGGCGTCGTCAAGCGGCGCGTCGACTTCGTCCAGCAGGCAGAAGGGGCTGGGCTTGACCAGGAAGATCGAGAATATCAGGCCGATCGAAGCCAGCGCTTTCTCGCCGCCCGACAGCAGCGTCACGTTGGTCAAACGCTTGCCCGGGGGGCGGATGACGATATCGATGCCGGTTTCGAGCGGCTTATCCGGTTCGGTCAGCACGAGGCGGGCCATGCCGCCGCCAAAGAGCACGGGCATCACTTCGCCGAACTTGTGGTTGACCAAATTGAAGGTCTGCTCGAAGCGTTCTTTGCTCGTTTTGTTGATCTTGGCAATCGCGCGCCGCAACTCTTCGATGGCGTTATCGAGGTCCAGTTTCTGCGCTTCGTAGTGGTCGTAGCGTTCCTTTTGTTCGGCGAATTCTTCCACCGCGTTCGGGTTGACCTCGCCCATTTGCGAAATTTTCTGGGAGATTTCCCGCGCGCGCGTCCGCAGCGCCTCGGTGTCGATTTCGGCCTCGTCGGCCGGTTCGGGAATGTCTTCCAACGCCATCTCATACTTTTCCATCAGGCGTTCGGCCAGATGCTCGAACTTCATCTTGATTTCCGACGCGCTGAGATCCGACGAGTGAATCTCTTTCTCGTAGCCTTCGATATCACGCCGCAACATCTTAAGCGCCGCTTCGGCCCGCTCGACGGTCGTGACTTTCTCGTCCACGCCTTCACGCACTTCCACCGCGGCGCGTTCGGCCTGCTCCAACGTGTCGAGCTTCTCCGACAAGCCGCTGGTTAGCACGCCGATCTGTTCCCGGTGCGCATTTTGCCTGGTACGTGCCTCCTCGGATTGCTCGCCGCGACGGGCGACCAGCGTCTGCGCTTCCTGCTTGGCCCGCTGGAAATTGTCGCGCCGGGACATGGCGGCGTTCTTCGCCTGCCGCAACTCGTTCGCGCGCAGCATCGCCTCGCGCACCGCGTTCTGGATGCCGTCGATTTCGGCTGTGAGCGCCTGTTGCGCGGCCGTTTTTTCGTCGGTGGCGTGGCGTGCGGCGGCCAGCGTGTGCTCGATCTGGGCGAGATCGGTTCCCTCCGCCTCGTGCCGGCGAGCCGATTCGTCCAACTCTTCGGTGATGCGATGCGCCGCTTGCGCCAGACGGGCGTTCTCGGTGTTCAGCCGTTCGATTTCGCGGTCCAGGCGCCCCAGTTCACCGCGGTTTTCCGAGAGCGCAATGTGATTCTCGTCCAGTTCCTTGCGGACCTGGGCGACCACGTCCTGCAGGCGGGCGATCATGCCCTCGGCTTTGTAGTACTCGTCTTCCGCTTTCTTGACCGCGCCTTCTTCGTCGCCCATGCCCTCGGAGAGAGCGGCGATTTCCCGTTTTTTCTGCAACAAACCGCTGGTCACCGCGTCCACCTGGCCGCCGGTGATGGCGCCCGAGGGGTCGACAACTTCACCGTCGAGCGTGACGAACGCGCCCGTGTATCCGTTGGCTTTGTGCAGACGAAGCGCCGTCTCCAGGTTGTCGACCACCAACACGTTATCCAACAACGCGTGGGCGGCATCTTCGAATTCCGATGCCACGCTGACGTGTTCGGTCAACGGGCCGAGCGTTTGGCCGGCCGTGGCGGCGGGGTAGTGGGCTTCAATCAATCGCGGCGCGACCGGCACGAAGGAACTACGCCCGGCGTGTTCGGTCTTGAGAAAATCGGCCGCTACCGCGCCCGTTTCCTGGTCGGTGACCAGCACCGCCTGCAAGCGCTCGCCGAGTACGGCCTCAAGCGCGGTCTCGAATTTCTCGTTGATTTCAATCTTGTCGGCCAGCACGCCCAGAATCGATTTGCTGCTGCCGTTGAGCGCGCCGGAATCACTGCGTGCCGCTTCGAGAATGCGCCGCACCCCGAACTGATAGCCCTCCAAATTGCGGGCCATCTCCTGCAGGCTTTCGAGGCGGACCTTTTTCTTTTGAAACGCCGCGCGGCTTTCATCGAGCGCGTGCCGGCGACCGTCGGTGTTGCTTTTGAGTTCGGCCAGACGCGCCGTCTTTTCACCCAGGTTTTGTTCCAGGTGGCGGCGCTCGGTGGTAAGCCGCTCGATTTCCTCGTGCAGCTTCTCCTTGTCGCTCACGGAGGCAACCAACGCGCTGTCGGTGTCAGCCAGCCGTGTCCGAGTCTGCTCCAACCGCTCGTGCCGGGCCGTGACATTCTCCGCGTGGTTTTGCACGGCGCGTTCGAGCGACGCTTTGCGACCGGCCAGCCCCAGCAATTCGTTCCGGGCCGCCTCCGCGGTTTTGTCCAGTTCGGCACGGCGCAGCAGGGCAGCTTCGAGTCGCGCTTGATGCTCGCCAAGCACGGCCTCGGCAGCGAGAATCTGTTCGTCGAGTTGTTCCATTTCGGTCACGGCCGCCGCGACCTGCTGATCCATTTCCTCGATGCGCCCGCGGGCGTTTTCCACATCTTCCTGCCACGCGCCGATTTGCTCTTCGAGGGTTTGTATGTCGTGCGCGAGGATTTCACGGCGCGACTCGTCGGCACGCACGTTTTCGCGAATTCCGCCGACTTTCTCCACGGCCGTGTTGATCGCCTTTTCCTGCTCCAGCACGTCCAAACGCAGCGCGGCCAGCCGGGTTTCGTCGGCTTCGAGTTGCACCGCGGCCTCGGCGCGCAGGTCGCGAAGGCGGGCCAGGTCGGTGCGCACGCGCTCGGACTCGTTGCCCAGGTGACGCTTTTCACGCGCCGCCAATTCGACGTCCAATTCGCGTAGCTCGGCTTTGAATTCGTGGTAGCGACGCGCCTTGCCGGCCTGCCGTTGCAGGCTGTTCAGGGTGCGCTTGATCTCAAAGAGCAGGTCATTAACCCGGTTGAGATTCGTGCGCGTGGCTTCGATCTTGCGCTCGGCTTCCTCGCGCTTCACCCGGTATTTGCTGATACCCGCCGCCTCTTCGATCAGCACGCGGCGGTCCAGAGGCTTGGCCGCGATAATGCGGCTGATCTGCCCCTGCTCGATGATCGAATACGCCCGGCTGCCGATGCCGGTGTCCAGGAAAAGGTCGATGACATCCTTCAGGCGGCAGGGCCGGCGGTTGATCAGGTATTCGCTTTCGCCCGAGCGGTACAGCCGCCGCGTCACCTGTATCTCGGTCATTCCCTCATACCCGGAGGGGTATACGCCGTCTTCGCACGAAAATAAGATCGACGCCTGCGCCATGCCCATCGGCTTGCGAGATTCGGTGCCGTTGAAGATGACATCCTGCATTTCGGAGCCGCGGAGGCTCTTGGCGCTCATTTCGCCCATGCACCAGCGGATGGCGTCGACGATATTGCTTTTGCCGCAACCGTTGGGTCCCACAACGCCGCTGATACCTTCGTCGAAGGTCATTTTGGTCTTGTCGACGAAGCTTTTGAACCCAACGAGCTCGATTTCCTTAATTCGCATCCAATTCCCCTGTTCGCGCACCTGTTTAGCGCATACACTTAGCATGTACACCAAGCCGCCAAAACACGAGACAAACGCAAGTTATTGAAACCACCTGGTGTGACACCACAATATATAGTGGCCCACGCGAATCCGTCAACATAAAAAGCCGCGCCCGCCAACCCCTTTCATTTACAGAAAAAAGCGCCGAAAGGGGCTGGTTATTTCGACAAAGAACCCCCTCGAAATACTCAATAAACACGATAATTGCTGAAAAAAAGAGCGCTACTCGGCGTCGGGGAAATCCCACTCCATCACAAACGCCGACCAAACCTTGAGACCCTCGAAATCGGGGTTGTGGACGTGGTAACCGAGCTGGAACAGCCAGAGGAAGTTGTTCCAAGGCGGATGCATGATGACAAAGCCGGAGGAGACCAACTCGTTCATGTAATAGGATTCAAAGTAGTTGTTGTTCTCGTAATTGATGAAGATTCGCCAGTTTTTCATGAACTCGTAGAGAAGAAACGTGCGGTTGCGCAGCGAAAACCCGTCCCGGACGACGGTCGCGAACTCCCAGTTGAAGTAGTAGTCGTCGCTAAGCCACCAGTCCAAATCGGTGAAGTGCAGCACCGCGATGGGCCCGGCAGCCATTTTCAGAGTGAGATTGGCCTGCGCTTGTTGCTGCAACGTAAAATAACGGTCGGGTTCGCCGGGCTTTTGGGCATCGTAGCTGTCGTTATAGGAATCGAAATTAACCTCGGTAAAATTGATGACCGTGCCGTAGTGAACGTCCAAATCCATGAATAGCCAGGGCGAAAAGCCCGCCATCACCGAAGGGCGGATAAACGCGGGCGTGGTCATGAGTTGTCCGCCGGCGCGCCAATGGCTGTCGCAATTGAGCAGCGTGTCGCCCACGCCCCAGGGCATTTTTCGATACACTTTGAGTACGTCGCCCAGCACGGGACCGTTCAAACCGGCGGCCATGCCGTTGAAAATGTGCCAACTGTTGGGGCGTCGCCCGGTGGGCAGGTCGCCCGGCGTCGGTATGGTTTGCGCCCAAACCGCGGCGGGCAGAAGGAGCAATAGTAGAAAAATCAACCAAGTGCGTCGAAACAAAATCTACCCCAGAAAAAAAAGTCCCCTTGTGTTAGCAGATGCCGCGTTGCTTGCAAAGGGCGGAAACACTTGCGATTGCGCGGCCGTCGCGGCACACTGGCGTCGATGCGTTGGTTAGCCGCCATAGTCGTAATTGCGATGTTCGCCTGTCCCGCTTGGGCCGACGATGCGACGGGTGACGACCAAGGCACGCCCGACGCTTCCCCCCAGCCGCTGAAGGATCCCGGCGAGCCGGACAGGTTCAAGGTCAAGCCCGTACCCGACCCGGTCATCGCTAGGCGCGTACGGGAAGGTCTGACCGCAACCAAACGGCCCGAGGTCCAGCGCGTGCGCCTGCTGGTGGAAAAAGGCGTCGTGACGATGCGCGGCACCGTACGCACGCACCAGGAGAAGGCCCTTGCCGAGGCCGTTGCCCGCACGTTGCCCGGCGTTCGCGGCGTCAAAAGCGAAATCAAACTGCAGAGCGGTTTTCGCCCGCAGGTCACACACGGAGACCGGCGAAGTTTGATCCAAATCGCGGCCGACGAAAAACTGCGCAAGACGGTCATCCGCCGCCTGATGCGCGTACCCGGCGTGCGCCCCAGCCAGTTGCAGGTGGAGGTGCAGTGCGGCGTGGCGGTGGTCGGCGGCGTCGTGTCTTCGGCGATTGAAGCACAGCGCGTCCGGCATTCTTTGACCTACGTCAACGACCTTCATTCGTTCGTGCTGAATCTGTATGTTGAGAACGAAGAACCCTGACGCGGCTTGACCGCGGGGCTTCGGGGCCGCACACTCACGATGTAATCACAGTTGGGAGGAGCCGGTGAGAATACGTCGCTTTGTGGCGAGAAGTCTGATTGTGTCATTACTTTGCGGCGCGTGCGTCGTTCTCGGCGTCACGAGCGCGACGCCCGTAATGGCCCAAGACGTTGACACTATTGCGAAAATTCTCCAGGCGGAGGATTCGCTGCAATTTGACGCCTTCCTGGTCAAGGTATTGCTGGACAAGGAGCGACCGACCCTGGAACGTCACCTAGCCGCACGAGCCATGGCGCATATCGGCAACGTCGACGCCTCGCCCCAAATGCTCAAGGCCCTGCGTGACGAGAGTCTTGACCGCGCCCTGATCGCCAAATACATCGGCCTACTGTGGGCCAACTCACCGGAAAACACGTACCACATCCGCCGTCCGCCGGTGTTGGCCAAGGAACTGCTTGCCGTGGCGGAAAAAGATTCATCCCCCGCCGTGCGGGCCGCCGCGCTGGAAGCCGTCGCCCTGGCGTTACCGGGCACGGGCTACAAGCAAGCACGCGATGTGATCGACGGTATCGTCGCCGGGAAATTCGAGGGCGATATCAAGCCGTTGGTCCGGGCCGCGGTGCGCGTTGCCGCTGCCGAGGGCGCGGAATTTCCTTTTGAACCGCCGCCGCTGATCACCGAGAAAAAGAACCAGCGCGAGGCCGTTTTCGGGTATGCATTGACGCACCCCGACTGGGATATCGTGTACTACGCCGCGTATTTCGCCGGCCGCAAAGAAACGACGAAACTCGAGTTGACGGCTAAGTTGAAAAATCTGCTGAAACGCGACACCGAGAAAAATGGCAACGCGCGGATTGTCTCGTGGACTCGGGCCCAGGCGCTGCGAGCGCTGGTTCGGCGCGGCATCAAAGACGTGGAAGTCAAAGCCGCCGCCCGCGATTTGCTGATAAGCGGGTCGTTGCAGGAGAAAATCGCCGCCGCGGAAGCCTGCGCCGTGCTCGAAACGCCCGAGCAGGCCTTCGACATGCTCAAAAAGGCGCTCAACGAAGCGGGCATCGAACAGGCTACGAGCCTGCATCAGGCGATTTTGACGGCCATGGCGAAACTCGACCGGCCCGATATCGGCCGTGATCTGTGGAAGATATCCGAACAAAACACGCCCTATTCAAAGCTGGCGCAGCTCGCCGCCGCCGAGGCTGGAGCGGCCGATTACGTGGTCGGGCTGATGCCGACGGATTACGCCGGCAATGACGAGAACGCGTTGCATTACGTGGAATTGCTTGCCGCCGCCGACGCGCGGGACAAACTGAACTGGTTGGCCGGTGGAGCCAGCGTGCCGGTGCGCTTCGTCAAGAGTCAGCCGGTGCGCCGTCGCATCGTGTTTGCCTTGACCTACGATAAAAATGGCGAGCCGGACGGCCAAGCCGTCAAGAAGCACGAGAGTTGGCTGATGGATCAGGATCCCTTCGTGCTGGCAAGGGCCGTGGATTCGCTCGGTGCGACCGGCGAGCGCGACGCCATCAAGAAGCTTGTGGGAATCGCTCGGCGGGCCGAGGACGACCGCGAAAGCGACGTCACGATGGCGGTGTTCGACGCGCTGGAATCGTTGGCCAAGAGCAAGGACGCCAACGTCAGCGCCGAAGTCGTGTTAAGCGAAGTGGCGCGCGTGGGCCTGGATAACAAGCGTCTGGACGTGCGGCGCCGCTCGGTGGGCGTAATGCATCGCCTGACGCGGGAGATTCACAAAAAACAACTGTTCGGCGTGGCCACCGGCAAAAGCATCGGCGACTACCAAAGTCTGGCGCGCCGTTTCTTGGAGGGCAGGGACGCGGTCACCAAAATGTACATGCACACTTCGAAGGGCACCATTAACTTCGCCGTGCGCCGGGACCTGACGCCCCTGAGCAGCGACAACTTCGTGCGGTTGTCGATCACCGAATTCTACGACAATCTCGTTTTCCATCGTGTCGTGCCTGCCTTCGCGGCCCAAAGCGGCGATCCGCAACGACTCGGCTGGGGCGGGCCCGGTTACGCCATACGGGAGGAAGAGGGCATGCTGCGCTTCGCGGCCGGGACCATCGGCATGGCCACCAGCGGCCACGACACCGGCGGCAGTCAGTTCTTCTTTACCGCCGTGCCGACGCCGCATTTGGACGATCGCTACACAGCCTTCGGGCTCGTGACCGACGACGCCTCGCTTGACGTCATCGAAGCCCTGGTGCCCGGCGATCGTATTCTCGAAGTGCGCACGGACATGGCCGACGAGATGTAACCCCCGGTGCCGCCAAAACTCGCCGAGTATGAATCCCTCAGCCCGCGGGTCCGACTCTTTTTGTGGTTGATCGATCGTTTCGGGGCCGTCCGGAGCGCACTCTGGCGATGGCGATGGCGTCGCCGCGTCATCCCACGCCACCCGCAACGAATTCTCGTCACCCGCTGCGACGGCATCGGCGACCTCGTGGAATCCACCCCGGCCCTTCGCAGCCTGCGAAAACGTTTCCCCGATGCGCGCATCGAACTGATGGTCGGCCCGTGGGCCGCGGACGTGGCGCGCATGATCGAAGATGTCGACGAGGTGCTGCCCTACGCGCCGTGGGGCTACCGCTTCTTGCGCACCGTACGCCGGGAGTTGAGCCTCGGCGTCGATTGGCGCTGGCTGTGGCGATTGCGACGGCGGCGCTACGATCTCGCCATAGATCTGCGCAGCGATATCCTCACGCTACTGCCCATGGCCTGGTGGGCGATACCTGTGCGCGTGGGGCGGGCGACACGCGGCGGCGGTTTCACCCTCACGCACGAAGTGCCGCCGGTCGATCCCGCCCGCAGCCACGAAGTGCGGCGCACGTTGGACGTTGTGGCGCGGTTGGATGCCGAAGCGCAAGACGAACGGCTCGCCTTGTCGCCGGGCGACGAGGCCGTGCGGAAGGCGACGCAGGTTCTGCGGGAAGCCGGTCTGTCGCGCAAGCGAACGGTGTTGCTGGCGCCGGGCGCGCAATGGCGATGGAAGTGGTGGCCGGGATTCGGCGATCTGGCCCATCGCCTGCATGAAGCGGGGTGGCAGACGGCCGTGATTGGAGCGCCGGGCGACGAGCATTTTCACGCAGCGATCACCGAGCGCGACCCTGCTACGATTTCGCTGATCGGTCGTTTCAACCTGCGGGAGTTGACCGCCGCTTTTGCCCTGACGCGCGGTTTTGTGGCGGTCGATTCGGGACCCGCGCATCTGGCGGCCGGAGTCGACGCAGCGGGCGTGATGCTTTTCGGCTCAGGCCAACCGGAGCAGTTCGCGCCGCTGAGCGAGAAGATTCGCATCATTCATCGGCCGTGCGCGATGAACCCGTGTTATCAGCGCGGCGAATGCGTCAATCCCGATCAATGGTGCATGGTGAAGATATCCGCGAGCGAGGTATTCGCGGCGCTGACCGAGGTGTTGGAGTCCGCGACGAAAGATTGATCGCGTTTGCGCCGCTGTGTTATTACTCAGCAACAACACAAACTTCGGCCACCGACCGACAACGAAGGAATCCATGGCAAGCGACGGCCAGCCCAAGCAAACCATCATCACGCCGCCCCGCGGGTGGCTGCCGATCGATTTCCGCGAATTGTGGGCTTACCGCGAACTGCTTGGCATCTTGGTGGCTCGCGACATCAAGGTAAAATACAAGCAAACCTACATCGGCATTGCCTGGGCCGTGCTGCAGCCGCTGCTGATGACCGCCGTGTTCACCTTGTTTTTCGGACAACTGGCGAAAATCCCCTCCGGCAATCTGCCCTACGCGGTGTTCTCGCTGATCGCGCTCATCCCGTGGACCTACTTCGCCAACGCGCTGAATTTCGCCAGCACCAGCTTGGTGACCAACCAACAACTGCTGACTAAAATCTACTTCCCACGGCTGTTCATTCCCTCCGGCGCGGCGTTCGCGGCGCTGGTCGATTTGCTGATCAGCCTCGTGGTGCTGTTTGTCGTTTTGTGGGCGTACGGACATACACCGACGCTGCGCGCCCTGTGGCTGATACCCTTCACCGGCCTGGCCGTCGCCGCGGCGCTGGGTTGCGGCATGTTGCTCTCGGCGATCAACGTCCAATACCGCGACGTGCAGTACACCGTGCCCTTCGCCATTCAGATGTGGCTGTTTCTCACGCCGGTGGTGTACCCCAGTTCCATGGTGCCCGCCGCGTTTCGTTGGTTATACGGACTCAACCCGATGGTCGCGGTGATTGAAGGATATCGTTGGGCGCTGACCGACGCGCCCTTTCCCGCGGCGTCGATGATGGCGTTATCGATCCTGGTCAGTCCGGCCTTGTTGATCGGCGGCGCGTACTATTTCCGTCGCATGGAAAAAAACTTCGCGGACGTGGTGTAAGTGATGAGCGACGTGGCGATCCGTTGCGAAAACCTCGGTAAGCAATACCGCATCGGCACGATTCGGCAGGCCTACGGTACGCTGCGCGATGTGGTCACCGACGTGTCGCGGAGACTGTGGCGCGGCCGCGACGCGGCGACCGGCCCAAGCGGCGAGCCGACCATCTGGGCGCTGCGCGGCTTGGATCTGGACATTCCGGCCGGGCAGGTGCTCGGGGTGATCGGCCGCAACGGCGCGGGCAAAAGCACCCTGCTGAAAATCCTGTCGCGGATCACTTCGCCGACCGAAGGCCGCGTCACGCTGCGCGGGCGGGTCGGATCGCTGTTGGAAGTGGGCACCGGGTTTCACCCGGAACTGACGGGCCGCGAAAACATTTTTCTCAACGGCGCGATTCTGGGCATGTCGCGCAAGGAAATTCGCGCCAAACTCGACGAGATCGTCGCCTTTGCCGAGATCGATAAATTCCTCGACACGCCGGTCAAGCGTTACTCCAGCGGCATGTACGTACGCCTCGGATTCGCGGTGGCGGCGCACCTGGAACCGGAAATCCTCCTGGTCGACGAAGTGCTGGCCGTGGGCGACGCGGCATTCCAACGCAAGTGCCTCGCCAAAATGAGCGAGGCGACGCAAGCCGGGCGCACGGTGCTGTTCGTCAGCCACAATATGGAGATGATCGGCACGCTCGCCGATCGCTGCGTGCTGCTGGACGGCGGGCGCTTGGTCGCCGACGGGTCGACCGCGGAGATCGTCGCGCAGCACCTCCAGAACATGACGGAGTTCCTCGCGACGCGTGCGCAGCGCGACGAAGATCTGCCCGCGCGCCTGCTGGCTTTTGAATTGGCGACGGTGGACGATTTGCCGCCGAACGTCGTGGAAATGGGCAAGCCGTTCACGCTGAGCCTGGATTGCGAATTCCGCGAGGCAATGCGCGACCCGTATGTGTCGGTGGAGATCTCCACGGAACGCGGTGCGCCGTTGTATCAATTCGTGAGCACCGACGATCACATGGACCTGGGCGGGCGCACCGGCACCGTGCATCTCGAACTCAAGATGAACGAAGTGAAACTGTACCCGGGACGCTACTTCGCCAAGTTCGGCATTTGCAACGCGTCCGGCCAATTGCTCGACTTCATCGACCCGGCCTTCGGTTTCGAAGTCGTGCCCGGCGCGGCGTACGGCGTGACGCGCTATCTCAACCCGCGCGGCGGCTCGGTGTTCGAACCGGCGTCGTGGACGTTCAGGGAATCGCCGCACGATGACTGACAAGTGGATTGTGCATGCAGTCGTCTTCAACCAGGAGCACTTTCTCCGCCCCTGGGTGCGAAACGCCGTTCGCTACGCCGACGCGGTTGTCGTCATGTTTTCCGACAAGCCGTGGGGCTATAACCCGCGGGCGCGCGACTTGTTTCCGCCCGACGCCACCGGCGAAATGTTGACCCGCCTGGAAAAGGAATACGACACGCTGCACGTGGTGCGCGGCGAGTGGGACAACGAAACCGACGAGCGCAACGAGGCGGTCGAACTCGCGCGGAAGCTGGGCGGCCGCTACCTGCTCGTGGTCGACACCGACGAATTCTTCCGCGCCGCCGATATCCAGCGCGCCAAGCAATGGCTGCGCGATCACCCCGCGCCGACCTACCACATGCCGCATATTCAGTTGATCAAGAAGGCGCACTGGGCCATCGAAACGTCCGAGGGCCTGCCGCGCTTTCAGTTTGCCATCGATCTGCAGCACGACGTCCGCTTTGCCGACAAGCGTAATTTTACGACGCCGGAAGGACACGACGTGCCGCGCGAGCTTTGCTGCTGCTACCATTTTTCCTACCTGCTGCCGGAGGACAAATTGCGGGAGAAGTTGGGCAGCTTCGGACACTCGCAGGAGATCCGGCCCGACTGGCTCGAAAAAGTCTGGCCCGCCATCGGCCCGGGCTCGCGGAACTTCCATCCCGTGTGGCCCGAGGCCTGGAAGCGGCTGTTTGAAATCGAATTGCCGGGCGAAATCGTCGCCGATTTTGCCGACGAAGAAGCCTGGCGTGAATTGTTGTCCGAGCCGTCGCCGCCACCCTCGCCGTGGTGGCGCTTCCGGCGGCGATGAGTGAGCCGATGACACAGGCCCCAGCCGGCCGTGACTTCGCCGACGTGGACGTGGTGATCGTCACCTTCCAATCCGCCCGCTGGATCGAAGCGTGCGTGGCGTCAGTGCGCCGCCAACTGCCCGGCGCTGGAGTCCATATTTTCGACAACGCTTCGTGGGACGGCACGTGGCGGATCGTCTCGCGCCTCCCGAACGTGACGGCAACTCGCTACCGGCGCAATCACATGCTCAGCCCGATTTGGAACGACATGCTGCGACGCTCGTCGGCCCGTTTCCTGCTGCTGCTCAACCCCGACGCCGAAATTAAAAGCGCCGCGTTCCTCGAGCGCGGGCGGGAAGCGATCGCCGCCGACCAGCGCGTGGTGATGGCCGGCCGCGTGAACGAAACAACTCTCGGCGAACAGTTCGATTTTGACGCGCCCGTGCGCCCGGCGGACAAGTTCACTTTCTTCGAGGCCGTCCACCGTTTCGCCGCTTTGGCAGAGGCGTTCGCCTCCGGCGCTTGGCGCGAGGTGGTCATCCGGCGCATCGACGGCGCCTGCGTGCTGCTCGACCGCGAGGCGATCTTGGCGCTAAGCGGATTTCGCGACGACCTGCCGCTGTATTTCAACGACACCGAGCTTTCGCTGCGGCTTCAAGACCGCGGACGGGATTTCGTCGAAGTGTGGAGTCGCGGCGACGGGCAGGTCGAGCACGCTCTCTACGGCAGTAGCGAGCGGCGCTTGCCCGACAATCATTTCACCCTGCGCGAGACACTGCTGCACATCGCGCTCGTGTGGCGTCGTCGTTTTGCCCGCCTGTTCGAACCGCGCGCGCCGCGACGGTTGCCGCCATATCTAGCCGCGAACCAAGACCGGTCGGAGGCGACATGAAACATGTGCTCGCCTTCCTATACCGTTGGATTCGCCTTTTGCCGCCGGGCTTTCGTTTTGCCCTCAAGCGATGGTTGCGGCTTTCTTCGGGGAAGGGATTCGGCCGCGCCTCGCGGGCGAACGTGACGGACGAGCTGCAGAAGCTGCGCGGGGAAACATCCGAAACGGTAGTTGTGTTCCTGCCGAGTCATCCGTGGTTCAGCATCGCCTTTCAGCGACCGCAGCAGATGGCGCGCGCGTTGGCCGAATGCGGCGCGGTTGTGGTCTACGCCGAGATTCCCGGCCGGCACGATGACCTGTTGTCCGCCGAAGGCCGCGAGCGGGCCGGCGAAAACGGTTTGCAGCCATTGGACGAGCGGCTGTGGCATCTGCGCGTGCCGGAGCACTTCCTGCGAAAAGCCATTCGGCTGCTGCGGCCCGACGCTCAAATATTCTCCTGGCCGCACCAGGTCGATTATCTCGTCGAGGACGTCGGCAGCACGACCGTCTACGAAATGATCGACGATCACGCGCTGCTCCCCGACGCCGCGCCGTGGTGGCATGCGACCCACGCCGCATGGGTGCGGCGGGCCGACATTGTGGTCGCCTCGGCCGACCGCCTTTTATCTCAGTTGCGACGCGAGCGTGATGACGCGATGCTGCTGCCCAATGCGACAAGTGTGGAGGATTGGCGAATCGATCCGCCGCCGTCGGTCCCCGAGGACATGCGCGAAGCCCGCCGCGCCGAAACGGTTGTCGGGTACTACGGCATCATCGAATCGTGGTTTGATTTCGAATTGTGGGCGCAGGTCGCGGCAAAGAAAACGCGGTGGTCGTTTGTGCTCGTGGGACATGCCACGGCCGCCGTCGCGGCGCAGGTCGATGCGCTCACTTCGTCGGCGCCGAATATTTTCTATCTGGGTTCGAAGCCCTACGCCGAACTGCCCGCCTACCTGGCGCACATGGACATCGCCACGATCCCCTTCAAGCTCAATGAC
The DNA here is from genome assembly GCA_030765525.1 of Candidatus Lernaella stagnicola. Classification (NCBI taxonomy): domain Bacteria; phylum Candidatus Lernaellota; class Candidatus Lernaellaia; order Candidatus Lernaellales; family Candidatus Lernaellaceae; genus Candidatus Lernaella; species Candidatus Lernaella stagnicola. The sequence continues at coordinate 6,952 of JAVCCK010000030.1, read as the reverse complement.
GTCACCCACGCCACCAGCCCACTCAAGCTTTTCGAATACATGGCCGCGGGCAAGCCGATCGTCGCCACGCCGATGCGCGAAATCATCAAGTACAAAAGCGTGCTGTGGGGAGAACAACCCGGCGCGTTCGTCCGGCAGCTTGAATCGGCCGTCACCTTCGCCGAGAACGCCACCTACCGCGAAACACTCGCCCGCGAAGCCGCGGCAAACACGTGGACCGCCCGCGCCGCGGAACTGCTCGCCGCCATCCGCGCAAAGCGGAGTCCGTCGACTCAGTAGGGTCGATTATTCGCCGACGCCCTCGATCTTCCGTAAGCGCCGTTTGGATAGACACTGTTCGAGCCGCCCGTGCGCCAACCCGGAAAGATGCCGCGCCAGCAACACCGCTTTCGCCGCGAGGCTGCCCGCGTGATACGCCGCGCGAGCCGTGAGCAGGCCCGCGGCCTCTTGTCGCGCGGTCCGGTTGGCGTATGCGTTCATCCGAAAGCCGAGTCGAAAATCATCTGCGGTCGAAGGCGTCGCCGCCGGTTGGTCGGGCGAATCGACGGAAATCGAAGCGGCCCCCCCGCCTACCAGGATTTTTCTCCACGTCTCCGCAAGGGGCGCGTCGGGCGTGACGCCCAGGCGGTCCGCCAGCGCTTGCGGCACCGCGAACGCGGCGTAGGGCGGCAGGAAATCGATCGTCACGAAGCGGGACGCGACGCCGTGCGGCAAAGTCGGCCACGCCACGGCGCAGAGGTTGGCGGGCGACTCGTTCAACCGCCGGCGAGCCGTTTCATCCCACCGCTTGCCGAGGGTGAGCCACGAAACCGTCGCGTCCGGCGCGGTCTCCTGCTCGTAGGCGGCAGCGGGCAAATGCCTGGCGCGAATGCGACGCGTTAGGCGGGCGACGCGGTCGGCGTCCGTCTCGGTGAGCGACGCGGCATGCAGGCGATAAAAATACAACGCCCGTCGCACATGCGTCGAAGCGAAACGCGCCGTGGCCCGCAACCAGTAATCGTAGTCCTCGACGCTCATCAGCGAGTCGTCGTAATCGCCCGTTTCCTCGAATAACCGCCGGGTGAAAAGGAAACACGCGCCGACCTGATCGCTGCGCGCCACGCTGCGTTCCGGTGGCGGCCGATACGTGCGACTGAGCACGCAATCGTCGGCGTCGATCAGGAACAGGTCAGTGTACAACAGGTCGCACCGGGACTCGTTGCGCAACCGCTGCAACATCGCCGCGATCGCCCGCGGGTGATGGTAGTTGTCGTCGGAGGTCCACGTGAGAAAGTCGCCCCGCGCGGCGTGCAGGCCCGTGTTCAGGGCGGCGGGCAGCCCCCGGTTTTTTTCGTGGCGAACGACGCGCAGGCGCGGGTCGGTAAAACGCCGCAGCACGGCGTCGGTTTCGTCGGTGGAGCCGTCGACTACGACGACCACTTCGAGTTTACGGTGGGTTTGCGCGAGGCATCCCGCCAGCGCATCGGCCAAATAGCGGGCGCCGTTATACGTGGGCAGCACAATCGACACCAGCGGCGCGGCGTCGTCCGCTTCCCGCTGCGGCCACCGGCGATTCGCCAAGTGGTCCCACGCCCGTTGCGCGTAGGCGACGAGCAACCCGCCGAGGCCGAGTCGCGCGATGGCCGACCGGGCACCGGGGTGACGCGCCAAAACGACCGGCCCGAAGTAGTGCGCCAGGAAGCGGCGGCGCATGCGCGGCGACATCATCGGTTGGTAGCGACGATAGATGCGGGTGTGCGAGTCCACCATCATCGTTTGGTCGCGCTGCGCGTTGGCCGAGTGATCGCGCCACACCACGAGCGGCAGGTCGACGGCGGTCCAGATATTGCCGCCCCTGACCGTGGCGCGCAGGAAGAAATCCCAGTCTTCCGAGCCGCGCAGCGTCGGGTCGAAACCGCCGACATTTTCGGCAAACCACTTGCGGTCGAAACACACCGCCGAGCAGGTGACGAAGCAGCCCGCCCACAAGGCGTCGGGCATCGCTTCAGGCGTGATGAAATCCTTCGGCACGACGAGCCCGGTGTCTTCGTAGTAATACAAAGCGCCGCAGTAGGCGATTTTGGCGTCGCGCTCCTGTAAAACCGCAAGTTGCCGCGTCAGCTTGGTCGGCTCCCACAGGTCGTCGGCGTCGCACAAGGCGACGTACGGCGCGCGGCACTGGGCGAACGCCGTGTTGCGGGCGCTGGAAACCCCGCCGTTTACCGTGCGAATCAGTTCGACGCGGGCATCCCGGGCGGCGACCGCCTCGACCACACTCGCGGTCTCGTCCGTGCTGCCGTCGTCCACGACGATCACGCGCAGGCGGTTGTGAGTTTGCGACAGTAGGCTCTCCAGCGTCTCGGTGATGTTTCGCGCGGCGTTGTAGGCGGGCACCACAATATCGACATCGACCGCGATGGCGGGAGGTGCGGGGGAGTCGGCCGCCACGAAGGCCGCCAGCGCGTTCACCAGTTGCGGCGCGTCGTAGGGCGCGGCATCAAATGAGCGTCGCTGGGCCAGGGCGCGGGCCGCCGGCGTGCGGTCGGTCGATTCCATTTTGCTTGTGTTCCCAGGAGGCGACGGCCGCCGTCGCCTTTGCGTTGTGAAAAACCATCATATATAACGGAGCGGACCTTTCAACACCACACACACGCTGCGACGAAAGGCTGATGGATGCCGCGCGTCTCCGTGATCATGCCGGTTTTCAACGCCGCCGACTACCTCATGGCTGCGCTGGAGAGCATCGCCGCGCAAACCTACGACGATTGGGAGTTGGTGGCCGTGGACGACGGCAGTACCGACGCCTCGCCCGACATCCTGGCCAAGTGCGACGACGCCCGCATCCGCGTCGTTCGGCAGGAAAACGCGGGCGTTTCAGCGGCGCTCAACACCGGCCTGCAACACGCACAGGGTGAACTCATCGCCCGCCTCGACGCCGACGATATCGCCGCGCCCCACCGCCTAGCCGTACAGGTCGAGTTCCTCGATCGGCATCCGAAGATCGACGGCGTCGGCAGTTGGGTGCGCTACATCGACGGGGCCGGTCGCCCCCTCAGCGGCGGCATTCGCCGGGCGACAACGCCGCTGGCAGTGCAACGCGCCCTGGTGCTCGGCTCGCCTTTGTCGCATCCGACAGTGCTGCTGCGACGCTTGTTTTTCGACCGCCACGGCGCGTATCTGGTCGGCGCGCGTCACGTGGAGGATTACGACTTGTGGGTCCGGGCTGGGCGCGAGGCGCGTCTGGCGAACCTGCCGTGGCCGCTGGTCGATTACCGGGTCCATGACACGGCCGTCGGTGTGACGGCGAGCGATGAGCAGCGGCGAAATGCGGCGCAGGTTGCCCGGCGGGCGCTGGACATTCTGCCGCGTCGCGATTCGCTGTTTCGCCGGTGGCTTGCGGGTCGGCAAGGCGGGCGTTGGCTGCGGGACGAATCCCGAGCCTGGCCGCGGGAAACGACGCGCGAAGCGACTGACTTGGATTTCATCACGCTCGGTACGGCGGGAGCCAAAGCACTCGTCAGCCGTCGTTGGCGTCTGGCGGTCGAGATTGCCTGCGAGACGGCGGGCTTCGCCACTGTCCGGCCGGGCGCGGTGTGGCGCTTTGCGGTGAGGCACCTGTGGCGTCTGCGCCGCTATTACAGGGAAGCCGCGGGCGCTCGCCTTCCACGGGAGACGACGTGAAGGTCGCGGTGATCAGCGGTTTGCTGGCCCCCCACGGCGTGGGCGGTGCGGAGGTCGTGGCCGAACGCGAGGCGCGGGCGCGGCAGGAGCGCGGCGACGACGTATTCGTCATCACCACCAAGCCGCTGCGCCGGTTGAGCGACCTACGCCCCGTCGACACAATCGAAAACGGCCTGCGCGTGGTTCGCTTTTTCGCGCTGAACCTGTTTTTTTACCCGCGCCTGTTTTCGACGCCGCGGCCGCTACGGTGGGTGTACCACCTGCTGGATCTGTTCAACCTGCACGCGTACTTCACCGTGCGACGTATCTTGCGGCGCGAGCGGCCCGACCTCGTACTCACCCACAACCTGAAGGGTTTGGGCTACCTGGTTTGGCGGGCGGTGCGGGCCGCCGGTGTGCCTTGCGTGCATCGGCTGCACGACGCGCAGCTCGTCGAGCCCAGCGGTCTGGTCATGGCCGGTCGGGAGAAAACGTTGGATGACGGCCTGCATCGCGCCTACCAGGCGGTAACCCGTTGGCTGATCGCGTCGCCGCAAATCGTCGTCTCGCCGTCAAAGTGGGCGCTGGCGCGGCACACGGAACGCGGCTTCTTCCCCCGTTCGGAAACGAAGGTCGAACCCAACGAGATTCCGGAACTGCCCGCGGTGGAGACGCCGCCGCGCGACCCGCAGACATTGCGCTTGTTGTTTCTCGGCCAGATCGAGCAGCACAAGGGCGTCCTCTTTTTGATCGACGCGTTGCGCGATTGGCGGGAAGTGCCGTGGCACCTGGAAATCGTCGGCGACGGCACCCGGGGCGAAGCGGTGGCGCGTTCCGTGCGGGACGACGAGCGTTTCACCGCGCACGGCTTTCTGGCGGGCGCCGATCTTGCCGCGGCTTTCGCGCGTTGCGACGCACTGGTCGTGCCCTCGTTGTGTCACGAGAACTCGCCGACGGTTATCGGCCTGGCGCGGGCGGCGGGTCGTCCGGTGTTCGCCTCGCGCGTGGGTGGAATCCCGGAGATGGTGGAAGACGATGCGCGGCTCTTTGCGCCCGGCGACGCGGCGGGTTTACGGGCGGTGCTGAAACGGTGGTGGGATGACCGGCGCAATCCATAACGAATCCCGGCAGTGGGAACGATGGGCGACGACGGCGGTCGCCGCGTATCTGGCGATCTTTGTGCTGCTGGTTCACTTGCCGACATTTCGCGGCCTGACCTCACCCGATGCCATGCGGTACGCCGACGCGGCCCGCAATTTTCTGCAAGGCGAGGGCATCGTCACCAACAATGTCTACCCGCGCAACCTGGCCGACTCGCGTTTCACCGAACGCCTGCACGCGGCGCAGGTGCGGGAAAAATACGTTCGCCATTTCGGCTATCCGCTGGTCCTTGCACTGCCTTTCGCGCTCTTGGGGCCGAGCGATGCGACGGTCTTCGCATTCAACGCGCTGCTCTGGTGGCTTGGCGGTCTGCTCGTGTTTTGGCTCGGGCGGCGGCTGTTTTCCGTGAAAGCCGGCGGCTTGGCTGTGCTGCTCTACTCCCTCCAGGCGAAGCTGGTGGCGTACGCCGTGAAGGGCGTATCCGAACCGTTTTGCATCGTGCTGTTGCTTGTCGGGGCGTGGCTGATTCTCACCGACCGCCGTGCCTGGTGGACCGGCATGCTGGCCGGCGCGCTGGGTGCGTTTAGCTTTTTCGTACGGCAGCCGATGCTCTTTGTGACGCCGCTCACCTTTGCCGGTTTCTTGCTGCTGCGCGAAGACGGCCGCTGGCGTCGCGCCGGTTGGATCGCCGCGGGCGTCGTCACCGTTTTTGCGCTGCGAGCCGTGATGATGCCGGTGCTGTTCCCACCAAGTCCGCCGCCGAGCGGGCAGTACGTCGCGGCCTCTTCGTCGGCGATTACCGCGTCTCCGGAAAGCGCAACGGACAAACTGCTGCATCGCTTTCTGGGCTTCAGCTTCCTGACCTTCTCGCAACGCTTTCCTGGGCACGCCTTGGAGCGTTCCATCGACAACCCGCGCGGCGGCGACGAATCGGCGACTTCGCTGTTTGCGCAAAAGCTCGCGACCAACCTGCGACTGTTGCCGCGCATTGTCGCGCTGGAAAGCGGCGCGCCGCTGTGGGCGGCTTTCTTTCTGGCGGCATGTTGGCTCGGGTGGGGCCATCGCCGGGTGCGGCGGCTGACGGGGCTCGTCGGCGTGCTGTACGCGGCGACCGCTTTTGCCGGGATCGTCTATTTTGTGATGCCGCGCTACTTCCACCTCTTCATCCCCTTCATGGCGCTGGTCGGCGGTTACGGCTTAGGGTTGCTCGTCGAGCGCTTGGCGAAATGGGATACACGGCTGAGCGGCGCGGCGGCGGCCGTTGTCGTGCTGGCGGTTTCTATGCCGCTGCCCTTCGGCCACTTGTTGCCCGTCCTGCCCGGCGACGCCACGGTGCGTGAGGCGAGGGGCACGGCGGCGGCGCACGAGAAAGCGGTCGCGGTCGGCGATTTCCTGCGGCGCGAGACCGGGCCGGAGGACGTTGTCTTTTCGGATATCCCCTGGATCACGGGTTGGTATGCCGATCGCGCCAGCATTTGGCTGCCGTTGCGGCCGGAGCAGGTGCGCGAGTTGCACCGATGGGTCGCCGCTGATCGTCTGCTGTTGACTCTGGAAGATCCGCAAGGGTTCGCCGTGTGGCGCGATTGGCTCCTGGCCAAGCGGCAGGGGACGCTCGGTGCGGATCGGTTGGGAGATTGGACGCTGCAGGCGGGCACGACGCACGGCGGCAAGGCGGTGTATTTGTTTCGCGCGCCCGGCGATTAGCCGACCGCCGGTTCCTCCTCCGAGGCATGCTTTTCCAAACGCTGTTCGAGCAGCGCGTGTTCCTGTGACAACAGGCGCAGGCGCGTCTGCAGTTGGCTGATGCGCATCGAGAATTGAATGTTGATCGCGACGAGCACCAAGATGCCGAATAGGAATAATGTGGTCGTGGGTAACACGGCGCCGATCAAGCCGGTCAGCCACACGAGGGCGTCGTACCAGACGGCCAACACGCCGATGCCCACCGCGATGAGCAACCACAGAACGGCGTATTGAATTTCCAGCCGGCGGCGGCGAATGGCGTCGAGAACGAACAGGAAAAACACGATTGCCACCACGGCGGCGAACACGCGTTGGGTTGGGGTCATGACTCCTCCTCGGGCGGCGCTTCGAAGCGCGTAATCCAGACTACGAACATGCTGATGAGCATTTTGATCACATACCACACGCTCAGCACACCGCCGTGCATCGATTTGCCCGCCGGGTTGGCGCGCATGGTGATCGGTACTTC